>NZ_RAWR01000109.1:0-33313 GCF_003986945.1 Corallococcus sp. AB018
CCGCCCGACCGCGCCTCCGGCTCCCGCGGTCGTGGCCCCTCCACGTCCCTCCCTCCAGACGTACCGGCTCCTGCCGGACGGGACGTCCTCCCCGTGGGGCCTGCTGCCGGCGGGTGGTGCCGCCCCCCAGCCGCTTCCCGACGGAGACTGGTACGCGGAGCCTCTGGAGCCCGTGAGCACACCGGCCGAGGCCCAGGCGCTGGCCGCCGTGCTGCGCGAATACCGCGTCCCCGGTCTCTCCTTCGGGGAGCAAGGCCTCCCCGCCCCAGCCCTGCTCGCGCTCCTCGTCGAGGGCTCCTCGGTCGTATCGCTCCATCTCTCCGATACCGCGTTCGGCGACGAGCACCTGGCCGCCCTGAGGAACGCGGCACGGTTGAAGGCCCTGCACCTCGACGGCACACGGGTAACCGATGCGGGGCTCGCCTCTCTCCAGGGAATGCCACACCTGGCCATCCTGCGGCTGGATGCCACGGCGGTGTCCGACCGGGGGCTGGTTCTCCTCGCCTCGCTGACGACGCTGCGCCGGCTCTCGCTCAGCGGCACGTCGGTGAGCCCGCGGGGGCTCGGCCTGCTCGCGGCACAGACGGAGCTGGAGTGGCTGGATCTCTCGGACACCACGGTCGATGACACGGTCCTTGCGTCCCTGCCCGGGGACCGCTTGCGCACACTCGTCTTGAGCGGCACCCACGTCACGAATGCCGGCCTCGGCGCCCTGAGGAGAATGCCGGCCCTGAGCTGGCTGGGCTTGGCGCGGACGGCCGTCTCGGACTCAGGCCTGGCGCACATCGCAGGGCTGCGCATGCTGGACGCGCTCCACCTGGGAAGCACCGGGGTGACGGATGCGGGGCTCGTCCACCTGGCGCGGTTGCCGGTGCTCCGGGTGCTGGTGCTCAGCAAGACACGCATCCGCGGCCCAGGGGTTCGTCACCTTGCCGGGCTCACACGGCTGGAGGTTCTCCATCTCGACGACACCCTGCTCGGGAACGCGGCGCTGCGCCACCTGCAGGGCCTCCACCACCTGCACGACCTGGAGCTGTCGCGCACGGCCGTCACCGGGAGCGGCCTCCCTGCGCTGGCCAGCCACCAGGAGCTCGAGAGCCTCGGGCTCTCGGGTCTCGCGCTGGCGGATGCGTCGCTCGCGTCGCTGGAGCCCCTGGAGCTGCTCTCCCGGCTCGACCTCAGTGCCACGCGCATCGGCCCCGAGGCATTGAAGCAGCTCGGCTCGCGCATGGTCCTGCGGCACCTGGATCTGAGCCGGACCGACTTCAACGACGGGTGGGTGGCCACCCTTCGGACCTTTTCCCGGCTGCAGTCGCTCCGCGCCATCCGCACGCTCCTCACGGACCTGGGGCTTGGCCAGCTCTCCGAGTTGCGGGAGCTGGAGTCACTCCAGGTCTCGGGGAACCCCATCAGCGGCTCAGGGCTGGTACCGCTCCAGAAGCTCCCCCACCTCGTCAAGCTCGACCTGGGAGGCACCTGGCTGGATGACAACGGGGCGCGGATGCTCGCGGGCTTCGAGAAGCTCTCCTGGTTGAGCCTCGCCGGCACCCGCCTCGGGGACGAGGCGCTCGTTCACCTCCCGGGCTCCCTGCTCACGTTGTACCTGCTGCGCACGAAGGTCACGGACGCCGGCATGCCCGCGCTCCACCGGCTTCCCCTCCTTCGTGAGCTCGACCTGCGCGAGACGGCTGTCTCCGAGGCCGCGAGGGCCACGCTGGTGCGCGAGCATGGCGTCCGGCTGATGTCCTCCCCCTGAGATGAGTGCAGGCTGATCAACGCGCTTCAGCCCGCCCCCTCCACGCCGCGTCACAGGCACGCTCCAGCACCACCCGGGCCATGACGGTAGGCCCCCAGGCCAAGAGTGGCCAAGGGGCTACCGTCCGCACAGGGGCCAGGGCGTGCCGCTGGAGCAGCCCCTCGCAGCGCATTTACCTGCTCGCCAGCCAGCCCGGCTTCCTCCCCCCAGGGAGCCGATGCCGAAGAGGCTTGGAGGGGTGCGTCCTAGAAGCTGGCGGTGGCGGTGATGCTGCCGCCGGCGGCCGGGGTGGTGACGGTGTTGTTGCCACCGCCCTGCCAGACGACGTTGCCGCTGCCGTCGCGCTTGAGGCACTTCCACTGCACGGTGGTGTTCGCGGGCAGCGCGTAGGTGCCGCGCCAGGTGGGGTACGCGGTGGGGCTGAGAATCTTCGTGGTGGTGGGGCTCCAGGTGTCGAGCTCCGCGACGCCGCCGGTGACGTAGACGTTCTGGCCCATCACGGTCGTGCCGTTGTTGCACACGAACTCCACGTTGGCGGTGGTGCCGGTGGGCGGCGGCGTGTTGGTGGTCCACACGGTGTAGTCCGTACCGGTGGCGGCCTGCGTCCAGCCGGTGCCGGGGGTCCAGGAGCCGGTGCCCAGCTTCACCGCGACCTTGCCGCCGATGATGGCCGCGTACAGGCCGCTCTCCGCGCGCTGGATGCTGACGGTGGACTCAGACGTGAGGCCCGCGTTCTTGCGGATGTCCATCAGCGTCTTGATGGAGCTGCCCAGGCCCCAGTTGAAGTAGTGGCCCCAGTAGACGGTGGGGATGCCCGGGTGGGTGAGCACGTAGGCGTAGCCCGTCATCACCTTGGTGCAGGGCACCGGCCAGTGGTTCTGCCCGTTGCCGCACGTCTCGCTGGGGCCGGTGTCGTGGTTGTCCACGAAGGTGACGTGGCGGCTGGCCCACCAGCCGATGCCGCCCGCGGGCTTCCCGTCGGACGCCTTCAGACGCGTGTAGTTGTTGTTGGTGAGCGCGTCGTTGAGCAGGCCCTTGGTGGCGAAGTCGAACGCGGCGCAGGTGCCCGTGGTCGCGTCCACCCAGTTGGTGATCTGCTGCTTCCAGTTGTTGGGGTTGTTCGCGTCGAAGTAGTTCGTGGGCCAGAACTCACCCACGCAGAACCACGGGTCCGTCGCGGTGACGTACTCCTTCACGTAGCTGCCCGCGAAGCCCTTCACGAAGTCGAAGCGCCAGCCCGCGAAGCCCACGCCCTTCAGGCGGGTGCCCATCCACGTCTTCAGGTCCGCGCGCACGTTCGCCTGCGAGTGGTCCAGGTCTCGCGCCGCGGCGTAGCCCTCGCCGCTGTCCGCGTTGCCGCAGGCGCTCGGCCATTCGTCACCCGCGGCCACCGCGCTGCAGCCGCTCCAGGTGGGGTTGGTGAAGTCCGCCCAGTTGGCGGTGCCCACGCGGTGGTTCACCACGATGTCCGCGATGGGCTTCACGCCCTGCGCGTTGAGCGCGGCCAGCGCCTGGGTGAGCTCCGCCTCCGTGCCGTAGCTGGAGTTGAGCACGTTGAGCTGCCGGGGCAGGTAGCCCTGCGTGGACGCCGCGTCCGAGGGCGGCGGCAGCCAGATCATCGTGAAGCCCGCGGCCTTCACCGCGGCCGCGTTGTTCTTCACCGTGTTCCACCACCCGCCCGCGCTGGCGGAGTTCCAGTGGAAGCCCTGGATCATCACGTCGGTGCTGGCGCCATCCAGCGGCTTGGCCACGGCGGGCGCGGCGGCGAACAGGCCAGCCGTGGAGACGACCAGCAGTCGGGTCTTCAACGTCATCGGGGGACCTCGGGGTTGTGGGGGGAAGCGCGGGCAAGCTAGTCCTGCCTTCCGGCATGGACCAGGACTCCCCGTTGAAGGGCACCCTCCCACCCCGTGCTTCCGAGGAGACGGCGCAGTGCGTTGGGCTGTGCAGGACGCAGGAGGTGTCTAGAATCCCACCCTCCCCTGTCCTCCCCTGTAGGTGTCGCCCTTGATTGAACAAGAGACTGCCCTTCCGGCCACCGCTTCCGCCGAGGAACCGCGCTGGGCCTGGCCCCCGCTGTTCGGCCTCTTGGAGGTGCAGTTCGGCGCCGCGGTGGGCTACCTCCAGACGGCGGTGCCGTACTGGCTGGCGAAGGACGGGATGCCGCTGGCGGAGATTGGCGTGCTGTCCGGCACGGCGTTCTCACCGCACGCGTGGAAGCTGTTGTGGGTGCCGCTCATCGACCTGGGGCCGTGGCGCCGCGTCTGGTACGGCGTGAGCACGCTGCTCACCGCGCTGCTGCTCCTGGCGTGCGCGATGTTCCCGGAGCCCGCGCAGCACCTGGGCGTCTTCACGCTGCTGCTCACGGCGTTGCAGGCCGCCGCGACGACGGCGCACGCGGCACTCAACGGGCTGATGGCCACGACGTCCAAGCCGTCCGACAAGGGGCGCACGGGCGGCTGGCAGATGGCGGGCAACGTGGGCTCCACCGCGATGATGGGCGCGCTGGCCATCTTCCTGGCGACCCAGTTCTCCCGGCAGGTGGCGGGCATCGTGCTGGCCACGCTGGTGCTGGCGAGCGGCGCGGGCATCTTCTGGATCACCGAGCGGCATGACCCCTCCACCGTGCCCACGGGGCCGTTGCTCAAGGCGGCGGTGGACCGGGTGAAGAGCATCGTGATGGACCTGGTGAAGACGGCCTTCAGCCGCGACGGGCTCATCATGCTGGTGCTCTGCCTGGCGCCGGTGAGCTGCGGCGCGCTCAGCAACCTCTTCAGCGCGATGGCGGGCGCGTACCAGGTGCCGGAGCACACGGTGGAGATGGTGAACGGGCCGGGCATGGCCGTCACCGGCGCGGTGGGTTCACTGATGGGCGGCTGGCTGTCGGACCGGATGAACCGCAAGCTCGCGTACGCGCTGATGGGCGGGGCCACCGCGATGTGCGCGTTCGCCATGGCGGCGGGGCCCATGACGACGGACACGTACATCTGGGGTTCGCTCGCGTACAGCTTCGCGAACGGCGCGGGCTTCGCGGCCTTCGCCGGCATGGTGCTGGAGATGGTGAACGACGGCGCGGCGGTGACGACGAAGTACTCGCTCTTCGTCGCGGCCTCCAACTTCGCCATCAGCTACACGACGGCGCTGGACGGGCACGCGTCGGAGTTCCGCGGCATCGGCACGCGCGCCACCATCGCGGCGGACGGGCTGATTACGCTGGTGGGCATCAGCATCGTGGCGCTCATCTTCGCGCTCTTCCTGCGCAAGAAGCCCGCCGCGGTGGCCGCCACCGCGTGAGTGCCATGGCCCCTGCATCCGTCGAGGTCGTCCCCTACCGGCCGGAGCTGCTCGAGCACTTCGCGCGGCTCAACCGGCAATGGATTGAGAAGGACTTCCGCATCGAGGGCTCGGACGAGGCCTCGTTCGCGGATCCCCACGGGATGTTCGTGGCGCCGGGGGGCGAGGTGTTCTTCGCGCTCGTGGACGGACAGGTGCTGGGCACGTGCGCGCTCAGGCGCGAGGACGCGGACACGTTCGAGCTGTGCAAGATGGCGGTGGCCCCGGAGGCGCGGGGCCGAGACCTGGGCGACGCGCTGATGCGGGCCGCGCTGGTCACGGCCCGGCAGCGTGGCGCGAAGCGGATGGTGCTGGTGACGAACAGCGCGCTGGGGCCCGCGCTGGGCCTGTACCGCAAGCACGGCTTCGTCACCACGCGCGAGGGCCCGGAGATTGCCCGGGAGACGGGCTACTCGCGCGCGGACGTGGAGATGGCCGTCACGCTCTGACGGCAGGCGGGCTGACACGTCAGCCCCTGGGCCTGCCACGTCAGGGTCATGGGGAAGGCCCACCGTTTCGCCGGGCCGCCCAAATGGTTCCAACCAGTTGGGATTCGAACATCCTTGGCATTCAGGATGCACTTGCAGGGCCGCACCCCTGCGAGCCACGCCTCACGGGGAATGTCACCCAACCCAAGGCGGACACCCATGACCCAGTACAATGATTTGTTCTTCCGTGTGAACACCGGTGACACCGGTGATCGCAACTTCGGAGCTGAGTCGAAGAACACCATTGCCTATCAATCGCCGGACATCATTCCCCAGGGCCTCACCCCCACGCTCAATCCGGCGGAGTTCTTCGCCGGGAACTACAGCTCGGATGTGGGGCAGAACCTGACGGAGAGCGGCGACAACTACATCTACCTGCGCGCCAAGAACCTGGCGGGAGCAACCCAGTCCGGAAGCGTGTCGCTGTATGCCGTGCCGGCGACGCTGCTCTTGTACCCCTACTTGTGGGCAGGCAATGAGCTGCAGACCAGCGACAAGAACGTCGACAACAACAGCAAGAACATCATCAAGGCCGACAGCGGCAAGGTTGCCGTGACGGACAACCCGTTCGTCTGGAGAGCCCCCACCCCTGACCACTACTGCCTCATCTCCCGGGTCTCCACCACGGCGCACCCGAATCCTGTTCCCACCACGGCCGTGGGCAACATGGACCAGCTGACGGAGTTCATCCTGGACAACCCGGGGTTCGGCTGGCGGAACGTCACCATCGTGGATGCAAACAAGCCGGACTACACCACCAAGGGCGTCATCTACCCCCATGGCTCCGCCGCGGCGATGGTGACCTTCGACATCAAGTGCGTGAACGTCCCCGCGGGGGCGAGCGTCGCCTTCTCGGCGGGGACTCCGGGGCCCTCGCCTCTCATCAGCCTGGGGGAGACCACGGTGCCCCAGACGCTCCCGGACCAGGACGGCAACCGCAACTGGCACACGGGGATCGACTGCTTCGTGCCGGCCGACTACTCGACGACCATTGACTACTCGTATTGGTCCCATGGCCTTGCCCCGCTTCCGGGGATGTCCATCACGGTCCGCGTCCTGCCGTTCGTCTCCGATGACCACCGCCTCTTCGGCCGGCTCTTCACGCCGGAGCAGTTGGGGATGTCTCCCGAGCGGTGCAAGGCGCTGGCGGGCAAGCGCGGCATCGTGCTCGGCTCCCACACCACCGTCTTCCGCTGAGCGGAGCGGCAAGCCTGGCTGAATGAAAGCGGCCACCGGCTCTTGCGAGCCGGTGGCCGTTTTCTCGTGGGTGCCGCGGTGCTTCAGCGCTTCGTCACCCGGGCCTCACCCAGGACCATGGACCAGTTGTTCATGACCTCTGTGGGCTGGGCGGCGCCATAGGTCTGGCTCTGCATGGACGTCTTCGTGTTGAGGTGGCTGCTCATGTAGATGAGCCGGCTCATGGCAGGCCCCGGCTGCTGGTTTCCCTGGAGCGCGTCCTTGAACCGCGCGCCGAGATAGCCCGGAGGAATGCTCTGGTAGTTCAGCCGGACCCGGATGGAGGCCCACGAAGGAATCTCCGCCAGGGGAACCTGGTACACCAGCGTGTCTTCGCCCTCGGCCTCCTGGGGATGGCTGTCGTTGGGGTAGTCCGGGTCGCTTTCAATGGCGGGCTGGGTTCCCTGGACCGCGCTCAAGGGCATGGTGATTTGAGCCAACTGGTAGAGGTCCAGGCCCAGCTGAAGCTCGCCAGACTTGCGCAGGCTCGGCGGCTTCCAGCCCGCGGGGAGGATCCGGTTGTCCTTCAGGTCCTTGAACTGCTGGAGCTCCAGGCTGGTGACCTTCTTGACGTCGTCCATGACGCGGACCTCGTAGATTTGGACCTGGTCCTGCCGCTGGAGGGTCTGGAAGTGCGGCTGGAGCAGGCCAGGGTCTGACGAGAACTCGCTGGTGAGGATGTTGTCGCCATTGGCATTGCAGGGACCATTGCAGATGGCGCCTTGCGCGTTGGGTTGTCCCGACGCCCAGAGCGCCTTGCCGGACCCGTCCAGGACCTCGAACTGGATGAACGCCCGGCGGAAGCCCGCGCCGCTGGGGAACTTGTGCCCCGCGTTGTTGCTGAGGGTGACGGGGACGCTCAGCATGCCGTTGTCCGTGGACATGTTCCCCAGGGAAACCTGCACGGCGGGGAGCCGCGGATTGTAGGAGCCCTGGGCCGTGCTGTACGCGAGGTCCAGGATGGACTGCTCGGCGTTGAGCAGGTTCTGCGCGACCACGTAGTTGCGTCTGGCATCCGTCAGCGGTGCGACGGTGCCATCCGGGAAGCGCAGGGCGATGAAGACGTCATCCAGGAGGAGCACTTCGCCACTCCGGCCGGTGAAGCCCAGCTCCAGCCGCCGGATGTCCGTGCCCACGGCCATGGTCGCCTGACGCGCCTGCCACCTCGACTGTCCCGGGTCGACCGCGAGCGGAGGTGTCGTGGACGCCGCGACTCCTTGCGCGTTGAAGGTGCGCACGACGAGCTCGCCGCAGGAGAGCTGGTCGCACCAGGCGGTGGCGCCCCAGAGGAGGGTCGTCTTGCCGCCTCCCTTCTGGAGGGCGTCCTGATAGCGGCTGAGGTCGATGCTCAGCGTCGCGCTGCCCGGGTTGAGTTGGAAGAAGTAGCGGCCGTGGCTCGGGGAGATGGAACGTCCATGGTCGCCCGAGACTTTCTGGACGGCGGCGATGGCGCTGTGGTCGCTCCAGCCCTTCGTATTGCCATCCTCGGCGCCCGGATTGGGGACGAGGTTGGGCGTGCGGTTCAGGATGTCTGGGGATTGGAGGTAGGGCGGGATGCGTGAGTCCTGCGACAGGTAGAAGTCCAGCCCGAGCACGTCCGGGAACTGCTGGAACATCTCGTGAACGAACAGGTTGATGCCCAGCAGCGTGTGGCGGTTGTACTCGCGCGCCACCGGGGGCGGACTGCCCTGGTAGAAGGGGTCCAGGTCGTCGTTGTACTGCGCCACGTACACGCGGTTGTCGTGGGGGGATGACGGCGAGGTGAGCGGCATGTGGCAGCCCTGGCACGTCGTCTTGGAGTCGGGATAGCCGCTGTTGAGCCACTCGAAGTAGGTGGTCTGCTCATAGGCGAGCGCGACACAGGGGTCCTTCGTGAAGTTGCCGTTGGCGTCGAAGGTCGTCTTGCTGGCGTCGCAGCTCGCGGGGCGCTCGTAGCCTTCGCTCGCGTCGGCGATGCGCATGCCAGGCCTGTAGTTGGTGGGGACCTTGGGGAGGATGACGACGTGGCAGGCGCCGCAGACCATGGAGTCGCGCAGGTAGCTGTGTCCGTCCACGTGCGCCGCGGTCTCCAGGCTCACCCCCGCCGCGGCCATGGGCTTCGCGTTGAGGCCGAAGTCAGGCCCGAGGATGGCGCCGGGGTGCAGGTTCATGGACGAGGTGAAGGGGAAGGACGGCGGCGTTTGCGTCTTCTTCTCCTCCGCGCTGACCAGCCGGTCCGAGACGCCCGCGCCGAAGAGGTCTCCGTCGGAGCCATAGAAGAAGTTGTAGTCGGCGCCATTCCAGGGCTGACCCTCCTTCGGCGCCATGGAATGACAGACGGCGCAGGAGAGTCCGTCCCGGGCCAGCGCGCCGTAGGTCGCGTATTGCGAATCCGCCGAGGAGGCCGAGGGGAACGGGTTCTTGTAGGGCGCGCCCTCTGGCGTCGCGTAGAGGGTGAAGTGGTCGAACGGGGCGTTGTTGGCCAGGGCCTGGCGCTCCGCCAGGGGGGAATGGCATCGCAGACAGAGCTGGTCCACCTGGTAGGGCTGGTGAGGAGACAGCGAACGGGTCGTCTCCACCTGCGCGAGGAAGACAGGGTCCCGGCCCGCCAGTGCCTTGATGGACGCGCTCCAGTCTCCGAAGGGGGACCAGTTGGCGGACAGGTTCATGGGGCCCGCGCCACCGCTCGGCCAGAGGCTGTTGACCGTGGGCTGCTGCCAGAACGCCATCTCCGGCAGGTCGCTGCCCTGGGCCTTCCAATCCGAGTCATGGCAGGACTGGCACACCAGCGAGGAGTTGAAGTCCTGGCTGCCGAGGTTCAGTCCGTTGTGCGCGATGTCCAGGTTCCGGGGCGGCAGTTTGACGAGGTCAGCGCTCTGGATCCTGGGCAGCTGAACACCCAACTGCGTCGAGTAGAACTTCAGGAATGCCTGGGCCTCGTCGCTGGACTCGGCGAGAGGCGTGAGCAGGGCATTGCCTCGCGGGAACACGGGATAGGGCGGAGGGACGAGGCCATCCCCTCCGCTGCCGCTCGTGGCCAGGACCACTGGCTTGGGCGCCCCGCTCCGCACGACCACCGCGGCCGCGATGGCGAGCCCTACGCCCGCCGCGACAATCACATGACGCGCATATCTCGTCTTCATGGGTTCACCTCGGTGGAATGGGAGCGGCGGGACTGCGCTGGGGACGCGGCGGGAGCGGGCAGCGCCTCCCACCGGTTCCTCCAGAAGGGGGCGTGGGGCCACCGCTGTTCCTGGCGGTAGTAGACGCCGCGTGTGCGTTGATGGTCCTGGAACCGCGCGTTCAGCATGGACTCGTAGTCCTGGAGCGCGTCCGCGTCGCCGCTCAGGCAGCGCTCCAGCGCGTCGGCGGCCAGGAGCGCGGAGTCCAACGACTTGGTGATGCCCTGGGAGGACAGCGGATCATAGGTGCACGCCGCGTCGCCCACGGCGAGCCACTGTTCCCCTCGTGGCCGGTCCAACTGTCCGACGAGCACGGGCACCGCGATGAGCGCCTCGCCGACGAAGTCACAAGCGTCCAGCCGCGCCCAGGTCACCGGCGCCTGCTTCAGCAGGTTCATCCAGGGCTCGGGCGTGGCCCAGCGCAAGCCGCGCAAGGAGTCCCCATCGCCGACGAGCGCGACGACGACCCGCCCTCTCGGCAGCAACGCCGAGTACCACCAACCCTCCGGGCAGGACTCCACCAGCGCGTGGGTGGGGAAGACCGCGCCGCCCTGAAGCTGGAAGGAGCCATACACGGCGAAGCAGCGGTCGCTCACGAGCCGCCGCGCGCCGCGTGCCGAGGCGAAGGTGGCCTTGCCTCCCGTGGCGTCCACGACGAAGCGTGCCCGCAGCGTGCTGGGGTCTGCCGCCCCATGGGACAGGCGGAGCCGATAGCCGTTGCGCCCCAGGGATTCCGAGTCCACCAGGGTCGTCGCCCGCAGCACCCGAGCGCCTTGCCGGGCGGCTTCGACGCTCAGCCGTTCGTCGAAGCGCGTCCGGTCCAGGTGCCAGGCGGAACCCCAGGGGGACATCATCGTGTCGTTGAAGCCCGGCTCCGCCCTGCCCCAGCATGACGCCGTGCCGCGGGAGGCAAGGTGCCCGTCGCGCAGGAAGCTTTCCCAGACACCCAACCGAGACAGCGACAGGCGGACGTCCGGCGGCAGGGTCTCCCCCAGCCGGGGGGCGTCATAGGTGGTCCGCTCGACCAGGGTGACGGAGAGCGACGGCGCCTTCCTCCTCAAGGCCACGGCCATGGCCGCGCCCGCGGGGCCGCCGCCAATGACGGCCACGTCGCAGGAGTCCTCGCTCACGAGTTGGCCACCTTCGCGAGGGCCGGTTCCTCTTGGCCCGTGGCGGGCGCGTACGTCCGCTCCACCTCGATGAACGTGGGCGCGGGCGGCAATCCTGGCGCGGATTCAGGGCCCTGCTGGGGGGCGGGGGCATCCGACCGCTTGAGGACGAAGCCCAATTCCTTCCAATGGAAGACCATGGCTTCGTCCGTGTCGAAGTTGATGTCCGTCGGACGCGTCCAATAGTCCTGGTGCCATTGCTGGTCGTCTCCCAGGTAGCTCACGAAGTAGGGCCGTTGGGCGGGCCACCACCAGAGCGACGTCCCCTGGACGGTCTGGTTGGAGCACTCGTTGAAGTCGGCCTGCCATGGCAGCGCCATGTACTTGCTGGCATCCCCCGGCTCCAGGCCCAGCCCGTCGTGCGGATTGATGCTCCACTGGAGCGGCTGGCCGGTGGGCCTGTCGCGGTGCTTGAAGCGGAAGCCCGCGGCCGGGTCGTCCTGGAAGAAGTTCGCGTCCCGGGCAATCCACGTCATCTCGATGCCCGGGCAGAACGCGCCGCCCACGCAGTTCTCCAGCACGGCGCGGTCCAGCCGCGCTCCCTCCGACGCGGGGGACTTGGGGGGCGAGTGGTCGACCTTGCCGGCACTGTATTGCTGGAGGAGGAAGTACTGGGTCCGCGTGAGGCTCAGGAACTTCCGGGGGATGATGTCGGAGATGGGGTTGTCGCCCGCCATCTTCGGCATGAGGTCCGGCGTCGGCACGTTGACGTCGTCGGGGTGCCGGATCCTCTGAAGGAAACGCGGCCCCAGGTTGCCGCCCTGGATGGCGTCGTGTCTGCCATTGCCCTGCGGGCCCACGTCAGCGACCCACTGGTAGGCAGCGGGGCGGCTGAGGATGGGAAGAAGGTCCGCCTGGAAATTGGGCGTGTAGTCCTGCTGGAACTGCCCACCCTGGTAGAGCCCGGGGACGAGCCCCCTCTGGGTGACGAAGGTGTCGAAGAGCGTGTCGTAGAGCGTGATGACGTTGAGGATTTGAGGCGCGTACCCGGGGGGCCCCACCACGACCCACGCGGGGAACTCCACCTCGTGCTCCGAGTTGTCATCCATGACCAGCGTCGCGGTGACGGGCCCGTCCGAGATGTCATCCCACCAGAAGGTGTTGTTGGCGTACGTGTCCAGCCGGGGCTGGGGGTAGGCGTTCGTGTCGATGAACCCCTTCGCCTGGGTCACCTGATCGGGCGTGAGCCCCAGGCTGGGGGCCGTGAGGACGGAGGCGACGGCGGCGTCGAACGCCGCCTGGGTGTCGTAGCCGATGTCCGCGATGCTCTTCAGCGCGATGAGGATGTCCTGCGCCTTCCCGCTGAGGCCGCTCACCTTTTCCAGCGTGTGGTACCGCGCCCAGTCCTCCAGCAGCCCACTCGTGATGTCATAGCGAACCGACACACCGGACTTGCCGTAGCCGCCCACCGCGTGGAGATAGCCCCGGGCATCCGTGACGAGCTTTCCCAGGGTGGTGATGTCGCTGCCTTCGGGGAGGAGTCGCGATGGGCGGGCCGACGCCGGGAGCAGCTCACACTGCACGGTGGTGGGACCGCCCGCGCTGCCCAGGCAGGTGACGGTGCGCGGCCCCGCGTCGAGGATGAGCGCGTTGCGGTCATTCCCCACGGTGCGAGGATTCCGCAGCGGGTGGTCGACGGCGTAGGTGCCGTCCGCACCCTGTTGCTGCCGGAACTCGTACCAGGCGGACTTCTTGTTGGCCAGGTGGACCGTCCAGCGGATGTCTTTGATTCCGCCCTCACCCGGCTGGACCCTGCGCCCGTTGGAGCCGGGCGAGTCGTAGGCGTGGATTTGAAAGCGCGCCGCCTGTCTGCGCACCGCCATGCTGGCATCGCGGAACCGGGTCACGCTGCCGCCCGCCACCTCCAGCGGCAGTCCTCCTGCCTCCTCGGGACCGAGGTAGTAGTCCTCGCTGTCTCCGACGCGGGCCACGCCGATGGCCGGGTGAATCTTGTAGGTCGTGCTCATGCCTTTGCTCCTCGCGGTGGGGAAGGAGCTGATGCAAAAGACACTCCCCTCAAGGGAAGCGCAGAAATTCCAGAAATACTGCACATTCTACAGACAGGGGCCATGTCCCGGCAGTGGCGGACGTGGCCATTGACGCGTCAAGGATTGGCCATGACGTGTCAGCCCCAAAAAAAAGCGCCGCGACCCGTGGGGGGCGCGGCGCTGGGGTGTGGGGCTTCGGGCTGGGGCCTACTTCGTGTGCACCGTCACGTCGGCGGAGAGGCCGGCGCGCAGGGCCAGGCCTTGCGGCGGGTGCACCCAGGAGATGCGCACGGGTACGCGCTGCACCACCTTGACGAAGTTGCCGGACGCGTTGTCGGGCGGCAGCAGGGAGAAGCGGGAGCCGGTGCCTCCAGAGAGGCTCTCCACCTTGCCCTCCAGCTTCTCACCGGAGAAGGCGTCCAGCTCCACCTCCACGCGCTGGCCGGGCTGCATGTGCCCCACCTGCGTCTCCTTGAAGTTCGCCACCACGTAGGTCGTCGTGGGCACCAGCTCCGCCACGGCCTGGCCGGGGGTGAGCAGCTGGCCCGCGTGCACGGACAGCTTGGACACCTGGCCGTCCGCCGGGGCGACGACGCGCGTGTCCTCCAACTGGAGCTTCGCCTGGTCGAGCGCGGCCTCCGCGCCCTTCACTCGCGCGTGTGCCAGCGACGCGCTGGCCTGGGCGGCGGCGATCTTCTCGTCGATGGGGGCGCTCACGTCGAGCTGGCCCTTGGCCTCCGCCACCTTGCTCTCCGCGGTGCGCCGGCCCTCCTCCGCCAGGGCGAGCTGCGCGCGGGCCCCTTCGAGCGCGGCCTGCGCCGTCTCGTTGGCCGTCTGCGCGTCATCCAGCGCGCTCTGCGCCACCACGTTCTGCTGACGCAGGCTCTGGGTCCTATCCAGGTCCAGCGTGGCCTTGCGGGCCTGAGCCTCCGCGCGAGCCAGCGCCGCGCGGGCCGCCGCCACCTGCGCCTGGGCGCCGCTCACCGCGGACGTACTCGTGGACACGAGCGCCTTCGCGCTGGACAGGCCACCCTTCGCGCCGGCCTCCGCAACCGTTGCCTGCGCGTCCGCCGCGACAGCCTGGGCGCGCGCGGACTCCAGCTCCGCCTCCGCCTGCTTCACGCGGGCCTCATAGGGACGCGGGTCGATTTGGAGGAGCACGTCGCCCTGGTGCACGGTGGCGTTGTCCAGCACGGCCACCTTCACCACGGGGCCGGACACGCGCGCGGCAAGGGGCACCACGTCCGCCTCCACCTGCGCGTCGTCGGTGGTCTCCTGCCCGGCCGTGACGATCTTGAAGCCGCCAATGGCCAGCACGATGGCCGCCACGACGCCACCGAGGATGAGGAAGCCCCGCTTGCCGCGCTTCGCCTGCGCCGCGGAGGCGGGCGCGGGCGCCGCTTCGGGGACGAGTTGGGGAGCAGTCGTTGTCGTTGCCATGTCTTAAATCTCCACGTCGATGTGCGGTTTCTCGTGGGAGCCCCCGACGCTCGGGGGGTCCTTGAGGAAATAGATGAGCGGCAGCACCACCACGAACATCAGCGACGCCAAGACGAAGAGCTTGTCGAACGCGAGCACCATGGCCTGCCGTGACACGTTGCCCACCATCATCTGGAGGCTGGCCATGCTGGCGCTCGCGGCGTCCAGGCCGTGCTGCATGAGCCCCTTCTGGGTGGCGGCCATGCGGCTGGCCACCTCCCACCGCTCCGGGTTGAGGTGCGCCGCGATGGAGGCCTTGGACAGCACGGTGTAGCGCGACAGGAGCGTGGTGAAGATGGCCAGGCCCACGGACCCGCCAATCTGGCGCAAGAGGGAGTTGAGGCCCGTCGCGTCCGCCATCCGCTCACGCGGGATGTTGCCGAGCGCCGTGGCGCTGAGCGGCACGAACATCAGGCTGAAGCCCACGCCCTGCAGCGCGATGGCCGCGATGATGTTGCTGGAGCCGGTGGCGAGCGAGAAGTGGCTCATCTCGAACGCGCCGAAGCCCGCGAACACGATGCCAATCCCCACCAACACCCGCGCCGGCACCTTGCCGTACAGCCGCCCGACGATGGGCATCATCACCATCATCACCAGCGTGCGAGGCATCAGCGAGAGGCCGGACTGCGTCGCGGTGAAGCCCAGGAGCTCCTGCATGAACACCGGCAGCAGGAACATGCTGGCCATGAGCACCGCGAACACCAGCGCGCCCAGGAGCGTGCCGGACGCGAACACCGGGTCCTTGAACAGCCGCAAGTTCACCGCGGGCGCCTCCGCGGTCAGCTCGCGGATGACGAAGGCGATGAGGCACGTGGCGGAGAGCAGCGCGCAGATGACGATGATGGGGGACTCGAACCAGTCATCCGCCTGTCCCTCCTCCAGGAAGTACTGGAGCGAGGCCAGGCCCATGCAGAGCAGCGTGATGCCGGACCAGTCCATGTGCTTGCGCTGCTTCTCGGCTTCCTGGCGCGCGGTGGCTCGCAGCTGTTCGTCCTCCTGGACGAAGCGGACCACCATGAAGAAGCCCAGGATGCCCACCGGCACGTTGATGAAGAAGATCCAGGACCAGTGCCAGTTGTCCACGATGTAGCCGCCCAGCGTGGGGCCAATGGCGGGGCCCACCATCACGGCCATGCCGAAGATGGCCATCGCGGTGCCCTGCTCCTTCGGCGGGAACGTCTGCCGGAGGATGGCCTGCTCGGTGGGTTGGAGCGCGCCTGCCCCTAGACCCTGGAGGAAGCGGAAGAGCACCAACGTGGGCAGGTTCCACGCGAAGCCGCACAGGAACGAACCCGCGACGAAGAGCACCAGGCACGCCAGGTACACGCGCTTCTGGCCGAACATGCGGCCCAGGAAGCCCGTGAGCGGCATCACCATCACCGTGGCGATGACGAAGCCGGTGGTGGCCCAGGTGATCTCCTGCACCGTGGCGCCGACAGCGCCGCGGATTTGAGGCAGCGCAACGCTCACGATGGACGAGTCGATGGCGCCCATCAGCGTGCCGAACGTCACCGACAGCGTGACGAGCCACTTGTTGACGGGGGCCTTGGGCGTTGCCGGCGCCAGGACCTCCGGTGTTGCGACGGCTGTCGCCATGTCAGTCGACCTCGATGCCCTTCAAGAAGACGCGGAGGATCTCCTCCGCCCAGGCGGCTGCCGGAAGGTTCGCGGCGTCGTCCTCGCGCAGGCGGTCCAATGCGCCGCGCACCATTCCCATCAGGAGATTCGGGTAGAACGCGCGCCCTTCCGCGCGGACCTCCCCGGCCTGGATGCCCCGGTCGAGGATGACCGACACGCGCTTGCTGAGCTCCGCCAGGATGCGGCTCTTGCGCGCCGGGTCCTCCGGCAGCTGCACCAGCACCCGCACGAACGCGTCGCGCTCCGCCGCGTGGGCGAACAGCGCCGTCACGAAGGCGCGCAGCTGTTCGCGAGCAGGCCGCTCCGCCACGGGAGCCAGGGCCGCGTCCAGCCGGTCCAGCATCATCTGGCGGCGCTTGGCACGCAGCGCGTCCAGCAGGGCCGCGCGGTCGGTGAAGTGGTTGTAGAGCGTCCCCACCGACACGCCTGCCTGCTCGGCGATGGACTCCATCTTCGCCGCGTGCAGGCCGTCCCGAGCGAACACCGCCGCGGCCGCCAACAGGATGGCGTCGGCGGTGGCTTCCTTCAGACGAGAGCGCAGCCTTTTGACGGGCGCCTCAGATTTTGAATCTCGATTCATTCTCTGAAGGGAGATTTAACCCTCTCCCCACAGGAGTCAAATCGGCCTGGGGTTCCAGAGGGAGGAAGCAGCCGAACGCAAGAAAGGCCGGCGGGAGCGCGCTCCGCCGGCCCTTCCTGGGTGCTTCTGGATTTCAGCGACCGCGGCTCAGGGGGTGAGCATGCCCAGCTTGGGGGCGGGCAGCTCCACGGACAGCTCCTGGGTGAGGCCCTCGGTGGCGTGGAAGCCCTTGCCGCTGACCTCGCCCGCGCGGAACAGGGCCCAGCTCTGGAGGCCGCGCTGGAACGAGCGCGTCATGTGCCACAGCTCCAGGCCGCTGTTGGCGACGAAGAGGTACATCGTCCGCTTCGGGTTCCAGGGGTTGGGCAGCGCCAGGGCGAGGCCGTCATCCGCGCGGCCGTACGTCTTTCCCTGCCAGCGGAAGAAGCGCCGGCCCAGTTCGACCGGCAGTTTCTTCTCCGCCGCCAGACGCGCCATGAGCCCGTTGTCCTCCAGGCCGCCGAAGACGACGAGGTCGCGGTCCGCCAGCTCCGCGTCCGTCACCTCGGCGTCCGGCTTGAGCGGGGCCAGGCGCTCCGGAGACGCGTCCGCCAGCTGCTCGCGGTAGTTCGTCGCCAGCGTGCGCATGGACTCCACCTGGCGCGCGGAGCCGTACACGAAGAGGAGCTTGTCCCAGTCATCCAGCGTGTTGGCCAGGGTCTGGTAGCGCTCGCGGGCCACGGGGATGTCGTTGCCCACGTTGAACACCACGCGCACCGGCCGGTCCGGGACCTTCACGGTGAAGGAGTCGCTTCCGCCCTTCACCTCCACGCGCTCCAGCACGGCGCCCTTCTCCGTCTGCACCTCCACCAGCGTGGCGAAGCGCCAGGGCGTGCCGGACTGGTCCACCTTCAGCGTTACCTCAAAGCCCTCCTTCGCCTTCTGGGCGCGGGAGGTGAGGCGCGGCGCGGGCAGGCCCCCGCGCTCCACCCACTGCTTCACCCACGACCCCACGTCCTGGCCCGCGGCCTCCGAAGCGGTGCGGATGAAGTCCTGGGTGGTGAGCTTCTTGTTCGCGAACTTCGTGTGCACCGCGTCCATCACCTTGGCGAACTTCGCGTTGCCCAGGGTCAGCCGCAGCTGGTGCAGCAGGTACGTGCCCTTGATGCGAGGCACCGCGTACTGGCCATAACGGCCGTAGTCCGTGCGAGCGGAGGTGGGCACCACGTCGCCCTCGCGGGCCGTGACGTAGAGGTAGCGGGCGTTGAGGTCCGCGAGCGCGTCGCGCTGGGCGTCGAAGGCCTTGGAGAGGTCATCCCCTTCCGGCAGGTCCCTGAGCAGCGTCCAGTACGCAGCGGACCCGCTGCCGAACCAGTTGTCAGCGTCCGTGGCGGGGAACACCGTGTTGGCCCAGAGCTTCTTCTCATCGAAGCCGAGCGCGTCCTTCACGCGAGCGAAGTCGCGCTTGGGCTTGTCCGCCTTGGGCTCCGGCTTCTGCTTCGCCTTGGCGGCCTTGAGCTGATCCGCGACGTAGATGGGGCTGAAGGCGGTGTAGCCCAGGGACAGGTGCGGGGTGGCGCCGGGCAGGTCGGGAATCCAGCGGCTGCCCACCATCTTCTCGCGCAGCGTCGTCTTGCCGTAGTGGGCCAGGAACATCAGCTTCTCGGTCATCTCCGACGTGGTGACCTTGCCGTCACACGCGTGGGGCCGGTTGATGGGGCTGGACGCCATCATGCGAGTGGCGCTGTCCACGTCGAAGCCGCCCTTGCCGTACTTCGCGTAGGCCTCCTGGAAGGCGATGTCGCGGTTCCAGGTGTTGAAGGCCAGGTCCACCGGGGCGTTGCTCGAGTTGGGCACGGACTCCTTGCGGACCTCCGGGTCGCGGTTGTTGTTGTTGGCCCAGATGAAGTCCTTGAGGTTTCCGGGCGTGTCCCCGGCCTTCCCCTTGCTGCCGGTGCGCCACAGCCGCGTCTTCGCGGTGCCCAACAGGAGGCACGCGCCCTCATCCGTCTTGGTGTCCGCGAGCGTCCAGTCGTTGGTGTAGAGGCCGTTGTTGCGGTCCTTGAGGATGCGCTCCACGTCGTCGATGGAGTTCGCGTACTGCACGGCCTTGCGGATGCGGTTGCTCTGCGGGGTGCCGTCGATGTTGAAGGGCGTCTGGCCCACCGTCGTCTCGCCGATGACGATGCCCGCGTCGTTGAGCATCCAGTCGGAGCCGCTGTGGATGCCGCCCGGGAAGGTCTGCATCACGAAGCGGTGGCCCTTGGTGGGCTGCACGTCCAGCATCACGTCCCAGTGGACGCCGGTGTAGCCGTTCCACATGAAGATCTGGCCCATGACGACGCGGCCGTCCTTCGTCGCGGACTTGGTGGCCACGAAGGACGAGCAGTGGTCGCCCTCCCCTGCCCGGCCGTTCTCATCCTCGCCCTTGAGGAAGGTGCGGCCGGAGAGCGGAGACGCGGTGACGCGGTTGGCGTCCTCCAGCTGGCCCAGGTCCACGGCGGAGTTGATGGCGACGACATCGAGCACGTCCAGGTCGCGCTCCTTGCCATCCGGGCCCTTGAACTTCGCGCCGCCCACGTTGGCGCCGTCGGCGATGCCCTTCATCTCCTCCAGGTACTCGGGGTCGAAGCGGCGCAGGAACAGCGAGTCCGCGAGCAGGCGCACCTGCGCCCATCCCTTCGCGGCGTCCGCCTTGTCCTTCTGGATGCCCAGCTTCTCGATGTAGCGGACGATCTCCTGCGACACGAGTTCGCCGTACTGCCGGCCGCGCTCGTAGGGCTCGCCCTCGATGTGCACGTACACCCAGCCGCCGTCGTCGTAGCGGAAGCCCTTGCCGGCCCACCGCACGCTCTCCATGGGGATGTACGAGGTGATGTCGTCCACCTCCTCCACCTTCACATCGTCGAACCACGCGGTGCCGGTGGCCTTGCCGTTGTGGCCCAGGTGCGCGCGCACGCGATCACTGGACTGGGTGGCGAAGAACAGCACCTGCACGCGGCCGCTGGAGTCCGCGCCCTGCGGAGGAGAGCAGTTGGTGAAGGGGAAGCTCTGCATGGACAGACACGCGCCCAGCGCCGTGGGGTAGCGCGCCTGCGCATCCGCCTGCACGCCCTTGGTGCGCACCCAGGCGGAGAGCCGGTAGAGGCGGCCCACCTGGAGCTTCACGGGCTCGGACACGACGGTGGTCTCCGCGCCGCCCTGGGGGCTTTCGATGACGAGGCTGCGGCTGCCCTCCGACTTCGCGTCGGTGCGGGCGGACACCTTTCCCTGACCCGAGGCCGTCCAGCCCTGGGGAAGGCCGGTGGCGGCGGCGGTTTCAAAGCCGGCGTTGGGGACGGCGATGGATGCGGGGGCGGCCCAGGCGGTGGCCGAGGCGCAGGCGGCCAGCGTGGGCCAGAGTAGACGGGAGCGCTTCCACATCAGACGCAGGTGGGACATGGCTTGCTCATGGGAAGGAGGAAAGGGTGCGGCATCCTGTCACGTCGTACGCGGGCGTGCTGGCACGCATTGCGTGAGCATGGCGAGAGGTTCACTCCTGGCGCGATTGGACAGCTTCACGACATGACGCCCTGTTCCACGACGGCCCGAATTCGACCGCAAGGCGCGGAGTGCTGGCCTGGGAACCGGGAGTTAGGTTTCGCCTCGTGGTCATCGAAAGGAGGCGGAGCATGGCGACGAAGACGGAGGCCCTCGCGGCGGCGACGGTGGGCGACCCGCGCTGGGCGGCGGTCGTCGCTCGGGACGCGGCGGAGGATGGGCGCTTCTTCTATTCCGTGAGGACGACGGGTGTGTACTGCCGTCCGTCCTGTGGCGCGAGGACGCCGCGGCCGGAGAACGTGGGGTTCCACGCGACGGAGGCGGCGGCGGAGCAGGCGGGGTACCGGGCGTGCAAGCGATGCAAGCCGGGGGAGCCCTCGCTCGCCGTGAAGCACGCGGACCGGGTGGCCGAGCTGTGCCGCTTCATCCAGGCCGCCGAAGAGATGCCGAGCCTGGAGGAGCTGGCGGAGCGCGCGGGGCTGTCGCCGTACCACCTGCACCGGGTGTTCAAGGCCGTCACGGGGTTGACGCCGAAGGGCTACGCGGCGGCGCAGCGGGCGGAGCGGATCCGCACGGGGCTGACGAAGCGCGGCTCCGTCACTGAAGCCATCTACGACGCCGGATTCAATTCGAGCGGTCGCTTCTACGAAACCTCCAGCCAGGTCCTGGGCATGACACCGACGAACTTCCGCGCCGGGGGCGCGAACACGGAGATCCACTTCGCCATCGCGGAGTGCTCGCTGGGCCCCATCCTGGTGGCCACGAGCGACCGGGGCGTGTGCGCCATCCTGATGGGAGATGATCCGGACGCACTGGCGAAGGACCTCCAGGACCGCTTCCCGCAGGCGACACTGGTGGGCGGGGACGCGAAGTTCGAGCAGTTGGTCGCGAAGGTCGTGGGCTTCGTGGAGGCGCCGCGCGTGGGGCTGGATTTGCCACTGGACGTGAGGGGCACGGCGTTCCAGCAGCGCGTGTGGCAGGCGCTGCGGGAGATTCCTGCGGGGAAGACGGCGAGCTACATGGACATCGCGGAGCGGATTGGTTCGCCGAAGTCGGTGCGGGCCGTGGCTCAGGCGTGTGGCGCGAACGCGCTGGCGGTCGTGATTCCGTGTCACCGGGTGGTGCGGAATGACGGGGCGCTGTCTGGCTACCGGTGGGGCGTGGAGCGAAAGCGCGCGTTGCTGGAGCGTGAGGCTCAGCGGTGAGGAGACGGGTTCGTTCGGTGGATTGGGAGGGAGCGGGCCGGGAGTTGGATGCCCGTGGGTGCGCGGTGCTGGAGCAACTGCTCACGCCTGACGAGTGCGAAGCATTGGCGTTGCTCTACGGCGTGGACGACGCCTTTCGCAGCCGAGTGGTGATGGCGCGGCACGGGTTCGGCCGGGGCGAATACAAATACTTCGACCATCCGTTGCCGGAGGTCGTGACGGAACTGCGCACGGCGCTGTATCCATGCCTGGCGCCCATCGCGAACCGCTGGAACACGGCCATGGGCATCGACGTGCGGTATCCGGACGTCCACGCGGACTTCCTCGCGCGATGCCACGAAGCCGGGCAGGTGCGGCCCACGCCCCTGCTCCTGCGCTACGGCGCGGACGACTACAACTGCTTGCACCAGGACCTGTATGGCGAGCACGTCTTCCCGCTCCAGGTGGCCGTCCTCCTCTCCGAACCTGGACGGGACTTCACCGGTGGCGAGTTCGTGCTGACGGAGCAGCGGCCGCGGATGCAGTCCCGGGCGGAGGTCGTCCCGTTGCGTCAGGGAGACGCGGTTGTCTTCGCGGTGCATCATCGCCCGGTCCAGGGCACGCGAGGCACCTACCGCGTCAATCTGCGGCACGGTGTCAGCCGCGTGCGCTCCGGCATGAGACACACGGTGGGCATCATTTTCCATGATGCGGCGTAGCCCCGGATACCGGGCATACATCACCTGGCGGGGCCAACCTCACCCACACAGAGAACTCTTGATTTGAATGCCTTGGATTGTCCATTCTGCGAAAATGACAAAACCCAGGCATCTGCTGTTGGCGGCCTTCGCAGTGGTTTGCATTGCTTCGGTCCCGGCCCAGGCGGCGGTGGGTATCACGACGGTGACCGCGCCCACGACGGTTGCCAATCCCTATTCCACCTTCACGATCAGCTACGGCCTGAATGGAAGCAGCCTGATCGCCACGTCACAAATCCGTTTCTACCTGGCGACCACCCCGCAGGGGACCTCCAACCGGGTCCTGATGAACTCGCGTCAGATCACGCTCGGGTGGGCCGGAAACGGGCTCTACCTGCCGCCCACGGGGACCCAGACAGCGTCCTTCTCCTACGCCACGGTCCAGGCCAGCGCGCAGACCGTGCTGGCGGCGGCCGCGAGTGCCTGCGCGCCGCAGAGCTTCTACATCCAGGTCGAGGCGGACTTTGGGCTCCCGTGGGGTGACGACACGCTGATTGGCACCACCAAGCTCCCGGACTTCTACTTCACGGCCGGAACGCTGACGCCCACGACCATCACGCCGGGGGGCACGGTCAGCTTCTCGGCGGACCTCTACACGGCGTGTCCCGTGACGACCTCGTCCACGCTGGGCGTCTTCCTGACGGATACCAGCTACAACGTGCTCAGCTACATCGGCGGGATTTCCGTGGGCACGGGCGCGGGGACGTTCTCCGTTCCGTCCACGGGCATCACCTTCTCGACGGCCATCGCGCCGGGGACCTACTACCTGGTCCTCGTGGCGGACCTGGACGATGACATCGCGGAGAGCAACGAGGCCAACAACCAGGGTGCCTTCACCGTGCAGGTCGTCGCGAGTCAGCCGTTGACGGTCCAGGACTCGGCCAGCGCCCTGGATTCCAACCTGCCCGGCCCGGTCCGCCAGCACATCGAACAGTACGCCCCGACGATCGGGTACGTGGACGGCTACGCGTCGATGTCGCGCTGATGAAGTGAGCCAGCCGCGGGGACCGGGCGCATCCGGCCCGGCACCCCGCTGTTGCCGGCCCGGAACCCTCTCTCACCCACCGGAGAATCCAATGAAGCGGATAGGGATGGTCATCGCGCTGTTCGTTTGCATGAACGCAGCCCCCCAAGCTCGAGCCGCCTCCATGAAGCCAGCGGCGCTGCGCGAACGCATCAGCGTGTCGCTTGCCGCCGACAAGCGCGAGGTGGCGCTGACCCTGGCGAAGCAGGACCCGGTGCTGCGGAAGGCTCTCGCCTCCCGCTTGAGCGGCGAGCACCTCGCCGTGGACCTGAAGCAGTGGCTGGGCGCCGTGTCGGCCCCGTCCTCCGTCACGGGCGTGGCGGAGCGAGCGGACCTGAACATCCGTCGGCTCAAGGGCATCAATCGGGAGCTCGACAGCCTGCTTCAGCTTCGTCTGGCCAGCGCGTCCATGCTGACGGCATTGCAGCAAGGCGTTGAGCCTCTCTACGCGTACGAACCGGATGGCGATGACTCCCAGTGGCGCTTCATCGAGGCCTTCGATGGCCTTGGCCGCGTGCACCGCCTCGACGTGCACCGCCTGCCCGAACAGCCGGTGCTGGTGGT
Organism: Corallococcus sp. AB018; assembly: GCF_003986945.1. Taxonomy (NCBI): domain Bacteria; kingdom Pseudomonadati; phylum Myxococcota; class Myxococcia; order Myxococcales; family Myxococcaceae; genus Corallococcus; species Corallococcus sp. AB018. The sequence goes on from NZ_RAWR01000109.1 coordinate 23,878, forward strand.
GGACATCGACGCGCGCAGGGACCTGGCCGCCGGCATCAAGCTGATGCGCGAGCACCTCGTGGCCCTCGGGCAACGTCCCCTGCCCGTCCTGGACACGTCCGCCGCGGCGGCCAGCACGCCGGTGACGATCCTCGATCGCATCTACCTGAACGACGACGAGGAGCCGTGGATCTCCGGTAACGCGGAGGTCTATGCCATCGTCAATGGTGTCGACCCCAGCCGTGACGCGCCTCAGTTGGACATCGTCGACATGCCCTATCTGGACACGGACGGGAGGACCTACTCCCCGAACCAGGTCCTGATCTTCTGGGAGCGCTACCGCTGGGCGGCGGCGAACGTCATCCTCATGGAGCACGACGACAACACCAGCTACCAGGAGCTGGTGAGCTACCTGTTCAATGTCGCGAGCCAGATCCTGACCGCCGTGGGCCAGCCGGAGATCGGCGCCCTGGTGGCCCTGGGCAGCGGGCTGGTGGATCGCATGCCGGGTGAATGGTTCACCAACGACGACGACTATGTCGATTCGTTCTACACCCTGGAGAAGAACCACACCTACACCAACTACAGCGGTGCACGCGGCAACGCGGTGGTGACTCTCAGGCCGTACGAACTCCTGGGCCAGTAGCAGTCGGCGGGCCCGTGGGGGTCGAGGCGGCGCTGCTCGACCCCTCCGGTCAGCGTCCGGCCTGGGCCAGGAAGTCGGCGGTCGGCAGGACCCTGGCGTAGCCCATCCCCAACGCCGCCAGGAACGCGGCATGGACCTGGGGCGCGGGCACGCTCTGGCCCTGGAACTCCAGGCTCCGGGCCGCGCACGCATCCCCCAGCACGGTGACCGTGTAGCCCAGGTCCGCTGCGGCCCGCACCGTGGCATCCACGCACATGAGGGTCATCATTCCCACGACCACCAGGTGCTTCACCTCCAGGGTCCGCAGGCGCTCCTGGAGGTCCGTCTCGCGGAAGCTATTGGGGAAGTGCTTGAGCACCACCGCTTCACCCGGTCGAGGCGCGACTCGGGGATGAATCTCCGCGCCCGGGGTCCCCGGCAGGAAGAAGGTAGCGCCTGGCTGCGAGGATTCGTGGCGCACGTGGATGACCGGAAGGCCGCGCTCCCGGAAGAAGTCCAAGGCCGCACGGGCCTGGGTGGCCGCGGCATCGCAGCGATCCAGTTCGAACCGCCCCCCGGGGAAATAGTCATTCTGGATGTCGATGAGCAGCAGCGCGGTGTTCTCCACGGACGTCCTCCTTCATTCGGGTCATGATGCGTCGCCACGTCGAATACGCGGGCCCGCGCCCTGGCGGGAGTGTCCGGATGGACAAATCCGGGGCGGAAACCGACAAACGCGCATGCCTGCCGGGTCCTCGTCGATTCGTGTCGCGGTGCTGGCCCTGGAGGGCTGCGTGGCCTCCAGCGTCGCGGGCCCACTGGACGTGTTCGCCATGGCCAACCGCCTGAGCCGGGACCAGGGCGGTGGAGAACCCTTCACGACGGAACTGGTGGCGCCCCTCGCCGGCCCCGTGCGCAGCTTCCATGGCCTGATGCTGGGCGCCGCGCGAGTGCCGGCCCCGACGGAACGCTTCGACGTCGTCATCATCCCCGCGCTCGTGGGCGACCTGGAGCAACGCGTGGCGAAGCGCTCCACCACGGACTGGCTGGCGGGACAGCACACGCGAGGCGCGAAGCTCGCGGCGGTGTGCGCGGGCGCCTTCCTGCTCGCCGAGGCGGGGCTCCTGGAGGGCCGGGAGGCCACGACCCACTGGGGGCTGGCCCGGGACTTCGCGACCCGCTATCCCCGCGTGGCGCTCAAGCCGGAATTGCTCCTGGTGGACCATGGCGACGTGCTCACCACGGGCGGAATCACCGCCTGCATGGACCTCTGCCTGCACCTGGTCGCGAAGCAGGTCTCCGCGGAGCTGGCCGCGCTTTGCGCCAGGATGCTCCTGGTGGAACCCGGCCGTCGGTTCCTCGCCCCCGACGCAGTGCACGCCACGCCTCGCGACCACGGCGACACCGCCGTGCTGCGCGCCCAGGAGTGGCTGGAGGCCCACCTCTCGGAGCCGGTGACCCTGGCGGGAGCGGCCGGGGCCGCGAGCCTGGGCGAACGCACGCTGCTGCGTCGGTTCCGCAAGGCCACCGGCGATACGCCCCTGGACTATGTCCAGCGCCTACGCATCGAGGCCGCCCGGCGACTCCTGGAGACCACTCCTCGAACCGTGGAGGACATCTCCCAGTCCGTCGGCTACGCCGACACCACGTCGTTCCGCCGCCGCTTCAAGGCTCGCACCGGACTGTCTCCGGGTTCCTACAGGAAGCGGTTCGCGCTGCGCTGATGTGACAAAGAACCCGGTCCTTCAATATCGCGACCGTGATGGCCTCCGTTCTAGGCGCTCCGGGCGCGCACGTCCTCGGATGACGAGGCTGCGCGAGCGACGAGCTTCCCGGTGACGCCCTTCGGCAGCACCACGCCGAAGAAGAAGCCCTCTTCGAAGGGCTCCGTCGAGTCGAGCTGGATCTTCACCCGCGAGGCAATCGTCGCGAGCGCCGTCTTCAGGAACGTCATCGCGAAGTCCGCGCCCACGCACGCGCGCGGACCCCGGCCGAACGGGAAGAAGTGGCCGCTCCCCAGCGGGTCCCGCGTCGTGCCCCCGTCCAGCCAGCGCTCCGGCTTGAACGTGTCCGGGTCCGGCCAGTGCGCCGGGTCGCGGTGCAGGTGCTGATTCGAGATCATGATCATCGACCCCGCTGGCAACGTGACCCCGGCCAGCTGCGCATCCTTCGACGGCGTGCGCGTCATCACCCGGACCGCCGGCAGGATGCGCAGCGCCTCATACGCCACGGCCTCCACCCACTTCGCGGCGTCCAGCTTCGCGAGCGTCAGCGGCCCGTCCGCCACCAACGAGGCGGCCTCGGCGGCGAGGCGCGCGTCAGCGTCGGGGGACTTGTTGAGCTGGTGGAACGCCCCCACCAGCGTGACGCTGGAGGAGAACGCGCCGCCGAAATAGGTGCCCCCGAGCATGTGCGCCAGCACCTGATCATCGATGCCCGGCGTCTCCCGCAGGTAGCGGGACATGATGTCCACGGCACGCGGGTCCTGCCGCTTGCGAGCCTCGCGGATGCGGTCCACGAAGTGCCCGTAGAAGCGCGCCTTCACCGCGTCGAAGTCCTTGGGCGGCTTCACGAACTTCAGCGGCAGCTTCGACTGGATGCGCGCGTCCGCCGCCCTCGCGAGCAGCATGAAGTCCTCGAACACCTGATCCGACAGCTTCTCCCCCACCGAAGCCACCGAGAACGCGTCGAAGGTCAGCCGGCGCAGCGCGGGCGTGAGGTCGATGTGCCTCTGCTTGAGCAGGGCGTCCGCGGACTCGGAAATGGCCGCCTGCATGGGGCCCACCTGATCCGCCAGCCACTCCGTGGCCCACGGCTGCGCGCCGGGCTCCAATTGGCGCTTCCGGACCCAGTCCCCGCGCAGCTCCGCAGTGAACGCAGTGTCGTCCGTCACCGACGGGCGGATCTGCTCGCTGATGTTCCCCTTCTCGAACTCCATCCGGCGCGGGGACTCGTAGACCTCCGCGATGAGCGCCGGGTCGTTGAGCACCAGTCCGGGGTTGGGCCCCATCCAGATGAGCGTGACGCCGCCGTACTCGCGGCCATAGCGCGCACAGACATCCCAGGGCGACGCCCCCAGGAAGTCCCCAGCAGTGCCGAGGAGCCCCGGCTGGGGACCGGGCAGCGACGCGAACGGCTTGCGCTTCGCGCCGAAGAACAGGTTGAAGATGCCGCGAGAGAGGGCATTGGGCATGGGCGGAGTCTCCTGACGGCGCTAGACGGTGATGCCACAGGGGATGCGGTCGGCCTGCAGGACGGTGTAGGGCACCGCGCTCTTCGCGTTGCGCGCCTTCACGGCCTCGCTCTGCGCGCGCAACTGGGCGTGGAAGCGGTCGCGGATGGCGATGAGCTCCGGCTCCTGGAAGTAGTCCTCGCGCCAGCCTCCCTCGTGGAGCAGGTACTCCTCGTCGTCCCCGAAGCTGGACAGCGCGCGGCCCACCGCCACCTGCCAGAGCATCTGCGTCTTGGAGGGAATCATCGCGTCGATGTCCTTCTCACCCAGGACGCCCTTCTCTCTCGGCGGAGGCTGGCGCATGCACAGGGGCGCGTTGGGCACGAAGGCGTAGTGCTCGTACTGGAGGTAGTTCACCGCCGCGTGCTGGACGCTGACCGTGAAGAGCACCGTGGTGAGGACGTCCGTCAGGTCCGCGACGCGATTCAGCTCCGCGCAGGGCAGCTTCTCCACCGGCAGGCCGTGCTCGGTGAGGTCCTTCCACCAACGCTGCATGTCGGTGTCGTGCACCAGGTCCTCGTCGGACTTGTAGAAGTGCCCCAGCACACCGCCCACGTACTCCTCCAGCGCCTCCCACAGGAGCAGCGAGTCATCGCGATACGGGTAGTGCGGGAGCACCGCCGGGTCGAGCACGCCACGGCGCTCGATGTCCAGGCGCGGCTTGTTGTCCGCGAGCGTCCAGGCCCTGTACCCCTTCTTGCCCAGGAAGACGTGGCCCTGGTCGGGGCCGCCCGTGGCGATGAGGTCGTCGAACACGCCGCCCGCCGCGAGCAGGCCCTTCCGGGCGCCATCGTTGATGGCGAGCGTGTAGCGGAAATGGCGACGCAGCAGCTTGTAGACGGGGTGCGGGTCCGGGAGGTTGCGCATCGTCGCCATGACGAACGGCTCGGCGACGAAGTGGGTCCGGAGCGCGTGGCCCACCATCTGGTGCGTGTTGCCCTCGCTGCACCGGAGGTAGATCTTCGCGGCCAGCCAGTCGTGCGGGCTGTCATTGGGCGTGAACACTGGATCCAGCGCCGGGTCGCGGCCCAGCTGGATGGCGATGGGCCGCAGCTGGCGCGTGTCGTCCAGGTACAGCAGGCATCGGGACGCGGGCGCCCACCGGCGCTCCTCGACGCCGGCCTTGTCCGCCTTCCTGAACATGGGCACGTCGCCCAGGATCTCGAAGTCGAGCAGGAAGACGCGCTTGCCGGCCAGCGCCTGCGGGAGCGTCGTGCCAGGAGCCAGCAGGCCCCGCAGCTCGGAGTCCTGGAGGGGCATTCCTTCCGGCAGCTCGGTGATGGACTGGATGTGGACGGGACTGATGCCCTGCACGGCCTGCCGGGCGAACTCGATGTCGTCCTGCCAGCGCCTGGCGATGGTTGGCAGTTCGAGGCCCTTGAAGAAGTCGAAGACGTCCACGAGGCCATTCCACGCCTTGCCGAGCACGGGCATGTGCAACTTGATGGCCGCGAGCGTCTTCGCGATGACGACCTCGTAGCTGCCGTCCACGAGGCCCCGGTAGAGCTCGTCCTTCGGCAGCGGGCGCGCGTCCGTGATGTCGAGCGCGCCGGGCAGCCCGGCGGTGGCCTCCGCGGGGCGCCAGGGATACATGCGCTGGCGGGCCTGGAGCAGGTCGTTCCGGGCGACCTTCTGCCGCTCGTGCTGGACCTGCTGGGGCAGCCGGGCGGTGCCCTCGAGGACCTCCGCGGTCGTCCTGGCCAGCACCCAGCGGTAGTACGGGAAGAACCAGTGCTTCCCCAGCGCGGTGACGGTCACCGAGTCGAGGAGCCAGTCGCCCCCGACGCCGCCCCCCGCGTTGGAGAACCGGAGCAGGATCAGGTCCCCCAGGTCCTCGGACCTGACGGAGTAGGCGTCCACCGCGCCGGCCTCGAAGTCGTTGTGGAAGCGCTTGTCCAGGGCTTGCGGCTGGCTCTCGCCCTTCGTGCCCACCAGGACCACGGAGATGGCCGCGTTCGTTCCGGCGCCGAGCTTCGAGCTCGTGCGAATCGTCAGCGTGTAATCGACAGTCATGGATTTCCCCACTAGCACGCAACGGCGGAAGGTACGCCGGTGAAACCGGGCCGGACAAGCCGGGCTCTCGCACTGACGCTGATCACGGCTCCTTCCCTCGGAGCCTGCGCTGAAATCGATAGCGGGTTGCCCTCCGGGGCGAACACCCGGATATGGGTTTGCCGTATGCGCATGCGGCGGTGCTCGACCCGGTGCGTGTTACCTTCCCGCACGATGAAGCCTGCTTCCCGTCGTTCCCTGATTGAGGCACGGAGCTGATGCCCACCGCCTGGCGCCGTCTGTTGACCTCGTTGGGGTTCGCTTCGAAGGCCGGGGAGCCGCCACTCCTGGAGGCGGAGGAGCTGTCCCGGTGGTACTCGGGGCTGGGGTTGAAGGAGCGGCTGGCGGTCAGCCGCAACCTGGTCGAGCGCGTGCGTGCGCCGCGAGCGTCGCGGGATCCGTCGACCCTCCCGGCCGTCGTCACGGGTCGGCTGATGTTCGAGCAGGACGGGCCGCAAGGCCCCATTCCCCTGCATCACATCAAGGTGGAGCTGTGGGACCGGGACTTCGGCACGCCGGACGACTTCCTGGGCGAGACCTTCACGGGCTCGGATGGGTCGTTCGTCATCCGCTACGACCCGGCGGACGCGGGCGAAGGAGACCTGCCAGACCTGGAGCTGCGCTTCTTTGAACCGCAGCACACCTTCCGGCAGGACGGCCGTGTGGTGGAGACGTGGAAGCGCATCGGTTCCGAGCCTGGGCCGGATGACCACGCAGGCTTTGACCACGACTTCGGAACGTTGCGGCTGCCGTACTGGGAATACGATCCGTCGACGCCGCTGGCGCGGCTGCTCGTGGTGGAAGAGGGCACTCCCCCCACGGCGTATGCACCAGGGCGCGCATTGGCGATGCTCAAGGCCGTCGCGCCCATCGAGCTGGTGAAGCGGCAACACCAGCTGCAGATCCGGCTGGGACAGGCGCCGAGCCTGGGGAAGATCCAGGCGGAGTATCCGGAGACGACGACGGTCCGGATGGAGCGGGAGTCCCCGGGCTCCTCGCGGAGTGATGCGTGGTTCGGCGAGCGGCTGCTCAACGGGATGTTCTCCAGCATCCTGGACCGGGACCCCGAGGTGCCTGGGGATGCGCAGGCCTTCCGGCTGTATCTGCCGTGGAATGCCTATGAGCAGGACGGCGTGCATTGCCTGCCGGACGTGGACCTCCGGCTGCGGCTGGTGGACGGCAAGGTGATGCCCCAGCGGATCATCCTGGGGATGCGGGAACCCGGAGCAACGGCGCCCGGCTCACCGGTGACTCGCAGGACGTACACGCCCGCGGACGGCGCGGATTGGGAAGCGGCGAAGCGGATGGCTCGCGTGAGCGCGACGTTGGACGTGGAGCTGGGCAACCACCTGGGACAGTGCCACTTCAACGTGGAGCAGTACGCCATCGCCGCGCACCGGAACCTGCGGCACAACCCCTTGCGCTGGTTGCTCATGCCGCACCTGCGGGAGGTGGTGTTGATCAACCACGCCGCCACCGGGTTCCTGGTGGGCCCCACGGGGTACATCACGCGGGCCAGTGCGTTGACGGAAGCAGGCATCCACCAGCGGTTGGAACACCTGATGGGCAGCTACGACTGGAAGGGCTTCGCGCCCGCGACGCCAGTCTGCGAGGGCCACCGCTACGCGCAGGCGGGGCAGTTGTTCTGGAAGCTGCTCGGCGAGCACGTCGACGCGTTCTTCGCGGAGCACGGCGCGGCGGTGGAGGCGCAATGGCAGGAGGTGCGCCGGTTCTCGGACGACCTGGTCGCGCATTCCGCACCGGCGTTCGTGTGCCGCTACCTGCGAGCGACGGTTCCAGGAAAAGAAGCGCCGTGGTTCGTGCGCTCGGAGCGCATGGACCTGGGGGCGAAGGTCGCGGAGCCCGCGACGAAAGCCGTGAGCGCCGTGACTCGGACGGATGCGCCCCTGCCGGGTGAGGTCGAGGCGCTGAAGCACCTCTGCCGCTACGTCATCTTCTTCGCGACGTTCCGCCACGCCTGGGCGAACAACCTCCAGTGGGAGGACGCGGGCGAGGTCCTGTACTCGTGTCTGGGATTGCGCTGGGGCAAGGGCGGCGCGCTGTCCACGGAGGAGGACCTGGACGTCGCGCCGACGCCTGACGAGGCGACGGAGATGCTGTGGATCTCCTGGATGCTGTCCAAGACGAACTACGGCTTCATCCTGTCCAACGAAGAAGAAGACATGCATCCCCGGCTGCTGGAGCTGCTCCGGGCCCGTGCCGCGGACTTCGCGGCCCTGGGCCTGGATGTCCGGACGGTCAGCTCCCGCATCAACATCTGAGCGGAATCAGTACGTCCAGGGGAACCGCTTGAAGTCGCGCTTGCGCTTCTGCACGAACGCGTCGCGGCCTTCCTGTGCCTCTTCCGTGCCGTATCCCAGACGCGTGGCCTCGCCCGCGAAGAGCTGCTGGCCCACGAGCCCGTCGTCCGGGAGGTTGAAGGCATACTTCAGCATCTTGATGGCCGTGGGGCTCTTGGTGTTGATCTCCGCCGCCCACTCCAGCGCCACCTTCTCCAGGTCCTTGTGCGGCACGGACTTGTTGATGGCGTTCATCTGGAACGCCTCGTCCGCCGTGTAGGCCTGGCCCAGGAAGAAGATTTCGCGCGCCCGCTTCTGTCCCACCTGCCGCGCCAGCAGCGCGCTGCCGTAGCCCGCGTCGAAGCTGGCCACGTCCGCGTCCGTCTGCTTGAACATCCCGTGTTCCTTGCTCGCGATGGTCAGGTCACAGACGACGTGCAGGCTGTGCCCGCCACCCGCCGTCCAGCCCGGCACCACCGCCATCACCACCTTCGGCAGGAAGCGGATCTGCCGCTGGACCTCCAGGATGTGCAGCCGCCCCAGCCGCGCCGGGTCCGCCGCGTCCTCGCCGGGCTCGTACTTGTAGCCGTCCTTGCCGCGGATGCGCTGGTCGCCTCCCGAGCAGAACGCCCACCCGCCGTCCTTCGGCGACGGCCCGTTGCCCGTGAGCAGCACCACGCCCACGTCCGTCATGAACCGCGTGGCCTCCAGCGCCCGGGCCAGCTCGTCCACCGTCTTCGGACGGAACGCGTTGCGCACCTCCGGCCGGTTGAACGCGATGCGCACCGTGCCCTGGTCCACCGCGCGGTGGAACGTGATGTCCTTGAACTTGTGGCCTTCCACCGGCTGCCAGCGGGACGCGTCAAAGAGGTCCGAGACCATGCGCAGTCTTGCTCCGAAAATGGGGGAGTGAACGGCCCGGAACCCTAGCGGTTTCCGCTCGGGGACGCCCGCGCTACCGTGCGCGCCATGTCCACGAGCCTGCTCGTCGTCCATGTCCATGTGCACGTGCTGCCCCAGCACGTCGACGCCTTCCTCCAGGCCACCCTCGCCAACGCCCGCGAGAGCGTGAAGGAGCCCGGCATCGCCCGCTTCGATGTCTGCCAGGACAACGACGACCCCACCCGCTTCGTCCTCGTGGAGGCCTACCGCACGCCGGACGCCCCCGCCGCGCACAAGGAGACCGCCCACTACCTCACGTGGCGTGACACCGTCGCCCCCATGCTGGCCGAGCCCACGAGACGCTCA
>NZ_RAWR01000010.1:0-77949 GCF_003986945.1 Corallococcus sp. AB018
GGTGAACTCCACGCGGCGGTTGAGGGCCATGCCCTCCTCCGTGGCGTTGTCGGCCAGGGGCATGCTGCGCCCGTAGCCCTGCGAGCACACGCGCTCCGCGGCGACGCCGGTCTCGATGAGGAAGCGCTTCACGCTGGCGGCACGGCGCTTGGACAGCTCCAGGTTGTACTGGTCGCTGGCGCGCGAGTCGGTGTGACCCTCGATGAGGATGCGGTCCATCTTCGGGTTCTCCTCCATCACCCGCGCGACCTCCTCCAGCACCGGATAGGACTCGGAGAGGATGACGTCCTGGTCGGTGGCGAAGTTCACCTGCTCCAGGATGACGATCTTGTTCCCCGACGTGCGCGCGAGCGGACAGCCGTCACGGCCGCGCTTGCCCTGCGGGACGTCCGGGCACTTGTCGATGCGGTCCACCACGCCGTCGGAGTCCGCGTCGGTGTCCGGGCAGCCGCTGTTCTCCACCGGGCCCGCGAGGTTGGGGCAGCGGTCGCGCTCACCGATGACGCCATCGTTGTCGGGGTCCACGGGCGGCGGGGGCGGCTCGGGCGGCTCCTTGAAGCGCTCGATGGCCTCCCACTCGCGCGTCTTTGCGGGCACCCAGATGATGGACGTGAAGAAGCTCAGGTTCGGCGACGCCAGCGAGCAGCCGCAGCCCAGGCCACCGCCGAAGGTGAAGGTGACGCCCAGCGAGCTGTACCAACGCAGGCCGATGAGCAGCTCCGCGGGAATCTGCCGCTCCTGGCCCGGAGCCTTCTTGAGGCCGAACGCGCCGTTCACCATGCCGAGCGCGGTGATGCCGCTGCCGCGCAAGAGGGGCACCTCCGTGCCCAGGCCGAACGGCGCCATGTCGCCCAGCTGCGTGCCGCTGAAGATGACGTCCGGCCGCTTCCAGAAGCCGCCGTTGAAGGCGAGGAGGATGCCGGACTCGAAGCGGTAGTCGAGCACCAGGCCCGGCGCCCAGGTGAGCTCGCCGTCGCCCGCGAAGGCCTCCTGCACGCCGGTGGGGAAGCTGACGTTGAGCGTGAGTGACGCGCCCCAGCCGTGGCCCTCCGCGGAGCGGCGGAAGCCGGGGATGGCCACCTTGCCCATGAGGCGGAGGTCGCCCAGGGCGAAGCTCTCCACGGGCCCTTCGGTGCCGATGACCTCCAGGTTCTGGCCGCCCTGTAGGAGCACGAGCGGCATGTCCACGCCGACCTCGAACCAGTCGAAGAGGCCCACCGTGGCCATGACATCCAGCTGGAGCCGGTTGCCCACGAGGCTGATGGAGCCCAGGTCACCGTCCTTGGGGACGAGGGAGAGCGGGTTGAGGGAGTAGCTGAAGTAGGGCCCGGCGGCGACGGACAGGTGGGACAGGGGCCGGGACTGGGTGACCATCACCAGGTCCTGCGGCGCGCCGGACGGGCGGAAGACCTGGATGTTGAAGCGCGGATCCGGCGCGGCGTGGGCGGCGGTGGACAGCGCGAGGGCCAGCAGCAGCGGGAGGAGCGGCGCGCGGGAGGGCTTCATCGGACGCGGCGAGTGGAGCGCAGGAAGAGGAAGCCCAGGGCGAGGGTGACCAGCATGGCGGTGCTGCCGGTGGGGGTGTCCTCGGCGGTGGTGCCGCAGCAGAAGGCGCCGCCCTGGGGTTCAGTGCCGGGTTTGCGGCGGCCGCGTTCGCACTGCTGGGTTTCGGCGGAGCAGAACTCGACGCCCAGGCAGTCGCCGCTGTCGGCGCAGGTTTCGAGGCAGGTGTTGGAAGTCAGGTCGCAGGTGCCGCCGCAGGGGCAGTGGGCATCGGCGAAGCACTCGACGCACGTGGAGCCGTCGCACACGCGCCCCTGCTCGCACGTCACGGCGCAGGCGCCGGTGTTGGTGCAGGTGCGGGTGGTGGGGTCGCACTTGCCGCTGCCGCAGTCGGTGTCGTTGACGCAGCCCACGCACACGCTGTTCTGCGCGGTGCCGTCGGAGAGGCAGAACGGAGCGCCCTCGCCGCACGAGTCGCAGCGCGGGCCGCAGCGCTTGTCGGTGGTGCAGGAGCTGCATTCACCGCTGACGCAGGTCTGGCCGTCGCCGCATTCCAGGTCGTTGCGGCACTGGACGCAGACCTCGCCGTCGAGACAGTAGGGGCGCTCACCGGGGCACTTGGAGCAGCCGGGGCCGCAGCGGTCGGAGGTGTTGCACTCGGCGACGCTGTCGACGCAGGCGCCGTTCAGGGTGTCGCAGCGCTGGCCGTTGGAGCACTGGCTGTCGGTGGTGCACTCGACGCAGGAGGGCGGGGCGCCGGGAGTGGGTGCGGCGCACTGGGTGCCATTGGGGCAGCAGTTGCAGGAGTTGCCGGCGCAGGCGTCGTTGGTGTTGCAAGGCGTGCAGACGTTGTTGGAGCAGCTCTCACCGCGATCGCATTGGGTGTCTTTGTTGCACTCGACGCAGGTGCTCGCGGTGAGGTCGCAGACCTGGCTGCCGGGGCACTCCGCGTCGGAGGTGCACTGGACGCAGGTGAAGTTCGGCTCGTCGCAGACCTGGCCGGAGCCGCAGTCGGAGTCGCGGACGCAGCCGGTGCACACGTTGGTGGTGGTGTCGCAGCGGCCCGTGGCGCAGTCACTGTTCTGGGTGCAAGCGACGCAGGTGAACTGGCCGTTGACCTCGGCGCAGATGGGCGCGGTTGGTCCGCACGGCGTGCACGTGTCTCCGCAAAGGAGGTTCGTGTCACAGGGCGCGCAGAGCGCAGCGGAGTTGCAGTAGTAGGACGAACCACAACTGCCATTGCCGGGCTGATTCGCGAACTGGCGGTTGCACTGGACGCACTGGTCCAGGTTGTCCGGGAACGACGGCCGGCCGGTTTCGGTCTGGAACAGCTGTGTGGGCTGGACCAGGGAGAATGGAGCGGCAGCGGAGTTGAGCGGGACGACTGGGGGAACGTTCGCGGGACGGTCGAAGTCCGTGAACGGTCCATCGAAGACCGCGAACTCCAGCGCCGCGTGCTCCACGATTTCGACGTAGAGCAGCTCAACGGGATAGAGGCCGGACTGGGTGAAGGTGACGGAGTTGGTGGTGCGTCGTGTTGCTGCACCGAGCTCCGGTGGCCGGATGACCACGTCGTAGCGCGTGCTGGCCTTGTCGAACAGGACGAAGCTGATGGCGTCGTCGGCGTAGAATCCGAAGTGCAGGACCCGCCCGACCATGGCCGGGGTGACGTTCAGGTAGCCGCGAAAGCGAGAGACGAACCGCGTGTTCGGATCGTTGTAGTGGAAGGGGCAGCCGCCCTGCGCGCAGCCCGAGACGTAGTTGACGAAGTCGCCGTAGCTCAGGATGCGACCGTCGTTCAGGTTGTTCGACAGGTCGAACGCGGAGCGCAGCACGGAGGTCATGCGCGTACCGCGGTTCTCCTCCATGTATGCATTCAGGACGTCCGTATAGAGCGACTGACTTTGCGGATACTCCGCCGCGGTGCGCGTCCACACGTTGGACGCCATGCAGAGCCCTGTGCCGACATCGTTGACCGGAGAGGGCGCCGCGGGTGCCCCCGTCACCACGACGGCCGGCAGCTTCTGTGCCACGGCAGGCGCGCTCGCGAGGCACACGGCGAGCAGGGACAGCGCGGCGTACGCGCGGAGCGGGAGGGGAGCTGTGCGCAAAGCGCGCGCAGCCTTACAGATTAAGTTGACGTTCTCAACCTTCCGCCCACGTCCCGAGTCCCAGTGCCTGAATGCGACCTGCAGGGTCCTCTGTCCCTCAGGGCCGCCATCAATCCGGACAGCGCGCAAAACAGGAAACCGTCACGCGCGACGGCACGCGACGTCCCCGTCCTGCGAGCGGATGAACGCCGCGGCGAGTTCGTTCCCCAGGGCCGCGCACAGCACCTCGAACGTCCGCCGCCGGGCTCCACCGAAGAAGCCCGGCTGCCGCGCCAGGGTCTCCGGGTGACGCACGAAGACGTTGTACCCGAGGATGCACCCGTCCGCGCGCAGCACGGTGATGCCGTCGGTGGCCATCATGCCGCGCAAGAGCTGCGCGGCCGCCCGCACCGCTGACGCCGCGCTGCCGTCCTGGGTCGCGTGGTGCCGGTCCAGCAACGCCACCACGTCCATGGGCCGGGGCAACAGGATGCCGTCCACGAACAGCGCTGAACCCGCGCGCTCGCGGGGCAGCACCGCCACCAGCGTGCCGTGCGAGGACTGCATCACCTCGAACAGCACCCGCCGGAAGAAGCCCCGCGCGTACTCGCGGCTGGAGGGCAGGACCTGCTCGGTCACCGCGCTCGCCAGCGCGTCCAGCACCGCGGAGGGCGGCTCCAGGTCGACGCGCGCGCCGGACAGGTACACGTGCCGGCACAGCCCGCCGCCTCCGCGCAGCTCGATGATGTTGTCCGCGAGCTGCAACACGCCCACCACCCGTGCGCCCCGGTCCGGCGCGTGCCGCAGGCGCTCCAGCGGAGTCTCCGCCAGGGGGAACGGATCCGTCCGGAAGATGCCGTAGGTGAGGCCCGAGGGCTCACGCAGCAGGTACAGCGCCCACCAGCGCCCCTGTCCCAGCGGCGCGCACTGCTTGAGCGCACGCTGGATGGTGTCGCGGTTGCGCGGCCCCGAGCCCAGGGGAATCGGGTCGTGCCCGCCCAGCATCTCCAGCATCGCGCCCAGGTCGTCACCCAGGAACGCGGTGGGGAACAGCAGCGCGCCCTCTTCGCGGTAGCGCGACAGCGTCACCAGCAGTTCGCTGAGCGCGTCCGCCGTCTGCGGACACGTCATGTCCGCCTCGTCGAGGAACGCACTGACGGACTCGGTCAGCAGGTGACGGAACGACAGGATGAGAGGAGAACCCGCCTCCGGGCCCGGACCGGTCATGGCGGACCCAGCATGACGCATCGGTGGCGACGAGGCACGAAGTCTCGCCGCCATCGCGGAGGCGGGACCCTGTCAGGAACCGGCCGCCTACTCCGCCGCCCGCCGTGCCGTCTCCAGGGTGGAGGCGGTGCGCAGCCAGCCTTCCGCCTGGGCGTCCAGGTGGGACAACAGCTCCGCGAAGAAGCGCTTCTCCATGGCCTGCGCCAGCGTGGCCCCGTGCGCGTCCGCCCACTTGCGCGTCACCGTCGCGCGCACCTGGGCGCCCAGCAGATCCACGAAGCGCTCCAGCAGCGGAGTGGACAGGAGCGTCCCCGCCCACACCACCGCGTCATGGCCCAGGCCGCCGGTGGCCACCGTCACCACCGCCGCCGCCCCGGACGGCACCGAGTACACCAGCGTGGTGAGCGCCTGGAGCAGCTCCTCGCGCATGCCGCCCTGCAGCTCGCTGCCCACCAGCTGGCGGCAGAAGTCATACAGCGTGGCCCGGTCCGCCGCGTGCGCGTGCAGCGCGCCCAGGTCCAGCGGTGCATCCAGCCGTCCGAGCATCGCGGGCCCGAAGGACTGCTCCAGCTTCTCCCGCGTCTCCGCGTCCCCTCGCCACGCGGCCACTTCCGGCGCGAAGGCGTCCACCAGCCTGCGCAGCCCGTCCTTCAGCGAGTCATCCACCGCCTGCGTGGGCAGCGCCTCATTCGGCCGGGGGCCGGTGAAGGAGTCACGCACCTTGCGGCTCACGAACGAGAGCGCCGTGGCCAGCCCGCGGAACGGCAGGCGCACAAAGCGGTGGAAGGTGCTGCGCGCATCCAACTCGTCGCGGAACGCATCCACGAGCACGTCCGCGGGCACGGCCTTCAGCGCCGCCTGCGCGCCAATGCCTTGCAGGTCGTGCCGCAGCCGCTGCCGCAGTCGTTCCGGCTCACGGGCCGCGCGGGTCGCCGCTCGCGCCACCGCGTCCAGCTCCGAGCGCGCATCCGACAGCGAAGCCTCCAGCGCCCGTGCCTTCAACTCGCGCGCATGTTCCGCCTGTCCCAGCAGCGCGGCGAGCGGCGGCCGTCCATCCAGCGCCTCCGTGGCCAGCGGCTTCAGCCCCGCCTCCACCTCCGGCTGGTGCGGCGCCAGGTATCGCGCGATGGGCGGATGGCCCACGTCCTGGGCCAGCTTGTCCAGGTGGCCGCGCGCCACCTCCTCGCGCGTGGCCTCGTTGTAGACGAGCAGGTACGGCTTGCCGTGGCCCACCGCGGCGCGCAGGAAGTCCACCAGCGCCGCGTTCTGGTACGTCTGCCGGCTCACCACGAACACCAGCACGTCCACCGTGACGAGCAGGGCCTCCGCCCGCTCGCGGTTGTCGCGGTACACGCTGTCGAAGTCCGGCGTGTCCATCACCAGCAGTCCGCGCGGTACGGCATCCGACAGCACCAGGTACAGCCGGCCGGCAGGCCCGGGCTCGTCCACGGGCGCCACGGTGCCGTCGGCCACCGGGATGATGTCGTAGCGCTGGGTGAGCACGTCCTTCAGCGCGCCCGTCCACGTCTCTTGATTCGCAGCGGCCAGGCACTGCTTGGTGAGTCCGCCCTCGGGACGCGCGGGGGACAGGGACGCCTTCGCCAGCGCGTTGAAGAGGGTGGACTTCCCGACGTTGTTGGGGCCGGCGATGGCCACGAGGAGCAGCGGCGCATCCTCGGCGCCGGAGCCCAGGCGGGGCAGCAGGTCGCGGCGCAGGCGTTCAGCCAGGCGGCGGGCCACGTCGGCGTCACCGCTGTCGGGGAAGCGCTCGGAGGCGGGCAGGGCGTCCAGGGCGGACGCGAGGGCGGTGCGCAGGGCGCGAGGGTCCTTCATGGGCATAAGGGGCCATGTGCAAGACAGCACGCACGCGGCGTGGTGCCCAGCGCAGTGTGCGTACACTGTCCACCGGGGACACCCCTGGAGAGGCGCGATAGGGTGCGCCGCATGCGCTCCCTCCTCGCCTGCCTGCTCCTGTCGGGGTCCATCGCCTGCACGGCCACGAACGCCAATGCGCCCGCGTCCGCCGAGGCCCATGCCGAAGGCCCGCTGCCCTTCATCCCGGATGACTACGCCCGCGCGCTCGCGGACGCGAAGGCGAAGGGCGTGCCCCTGTTCGTCGACACCTGGGCGCCGTGGTGCCACACGTGCCGCTCCATGCGCGCGTATGTCTTCACGGACAAGGCGCTGGCGAAGCACGCGGACCGCTTCGTGTGGCTGGAGCTCAACACCGACCTGACCCAGAACGCGACGTTCCAAGAGAAGTACCCGGTCGAGTTCTGGCCCACCTTCTTCATCATCGACCCGCGCGAGGAGAAGGCCCTGCTGCGCTTCGCCGGCAGCGCGACGGTGCCGCAGCTGGAGCGCCTCTTCGAGGACGGCGAGCGCGCCTACCAGGGCGGTGCCACCGGCGCGGAAGCGCTGCTCGCCCGCGGTGATGCCCTCTACGGAGAGCGCAAGCCCGCGGAGGCCGCCGAGGCCCTGTCGCTCGCGCTCGCGGAGGCTCCCGCGGACTGGTCCCGCCGGGGTCGCGCGCTGGAGTCGCTGCTGATGGCGCAGTACGGAGCGAAGCAGTACGAGGACTGCGCGCGGAAGGCGGTCGTGGAGCTGCCGAGGGTGCCGCGCTCGCTCAGCCTGGCCAACGGCGTCCTCAATGGCCTCGGCTGCGCGCTGGCCATCCCGGAAGGCACGCCCGAGGCGGCGGACCTGCGGCACGCGCTGGAGGCGAAGGCGCGTGAGGTGCTCGCGCCGCCGGCCATCGACATGGAAGCGGATGACCGCTCCGGCCTGTACGAAGTGCTGGTGGAGGCGCGCAAGCAGGACAAGGACACCGCGGGCGCGAAGCAGGTGGCCCAGGAGTGGCTGATGTTCCTGGAGGGCGAGGCCGCGAAGGCGCCGAACCCCGAGGCGCGCAGCGTGTTCGACTCGCACCGAATGCTCGCGGCGATGACGCTGGAGCAGCCGCAGCGGGCCATCCCCGCGCTCGAACAGAGCGAGAAGGACCTGCCCCAGGACTACAATCCACCCGCGCGGCTCGCGACGCTGTACCGCCTGTCGGGCCGGCTGGACGACGCGCTCGCAGCGAACGACCGGGCGCTGGCGCGAGTGCAGGGAGCGCGGCGGCTGTCCGTGCTCTCCGGCCGCGCGGACATCCAGGTCGCGCGCAAGGACTCCGCGGGCGCGGTGAAGACGCTGGAGGAGGCGCTGACCTTCGCGAAGACGCTGCCCGCCGCGCAGGTGTCCCCGCGTCAGGTGGAGTCGCTGGAGAAGAAGCTCGCCGGGCTCAAGACCCCGGCCGCCGTCCCTGGTGCGGCGCCGTAACAGAAGCACGAGCCTTCGCGCGCGCCCCGCATGAGGCACGCGCGAACGTTCACCGAGCCAGCGGCACCGCGCGACGCGCGTCCAGGTCGAGCAGCTCGAAGTCCTCCGCGCGGCCCTCGCGCATGGCGCCGTCGGTGAACACCATCACCGCCTCACCCGCGCCCGTCACTGGCGGCGGGCCGTGCGCATAGTCCACCCGCGCCCCGTCCGTCACCAGGTGGCGCAGCACTCCATCTCGCACGGGACCGGGGGACACCAGCTCCCGCACCCGCTTGTCCCGCGTGTGGCCCACGACCTGGGTCAGCCCGAGCGGCAACCGCCGGGGATCAAACCTGCGACGAGGCGTCCCCTGCACGCGCTCCTCGTCCTCCGCGGCCAGGCTGGGCCGCTGGTAGAAGATGCCCACGCCCTCGCCATCCTTCGCAGTGCCCGGATGGTGCAGTCCTGGCAACACGAGCGGCCCGCCCTTCCACCCGGCCACCGCCCGGTCCATCACGCCGTTGAGCGCCTCCGCCACCGCGCGCGCATCCCCCCATCGCTCGGGCTCGAGCCCTACGACTCCCAGGTCCTCGCGAGTGACACCCGCGTGCAGCACCAGCAGCGAATCCCCGGCCGCATGCGCCACGCGGAAGCGCCGTGCGCGCAGCAGATACTCCACCCACGCGCGCTGCTCCTCGGTCCAGGTGCTGAAGTCCCGCGCCGCCAGCTCCGCCGTAGGCAATCCAGGCCAGCGCTGGAGGAAGTCCCGCTCCGCCGCCGCGTCGGTGTCGTCCCCCGCATAGACGCGGTCCGCCTCCACCTGCGCGGCGCGGAACGTCGCATCGGTGAAGTCCGCCAGCTCTCCCACGCGGCCCAGGTCGTGGTTGCCCAGGAGCATCACCGCCTGGTCCGCCGGATGGGACGCGAGCCACGCCACCAGCCGGAGCGCGCTTCGGGCCACGCGCTCCCGGTCCGCCGCGGGACCCCAGTCGAAGTGGTCGCCCACGGAGACCAGGCACACGTCTGGCCGCAGCCCTCCCTCTTCGTCCAGCAGCCCGTGCAGCGACAGGATGGACAGCACCCGGTCGAAGTCCGCCTGCGGGTCTCCCATCGCCACGTGCAGCGTGCGGCGCTGGCCATCCGCCGCCAGCGCGTGTGGCCCCTTCGCCACCGCCGCGTCGGCGCGGGCCAGCGCCTTCCTCAAGAGCACGTCGTCCATCCCTCCATCCTAGTCATGCGCCGGGCAGTGCCCACCGGCCCATCAGGACTGGAAGAAGCGCGAGATGAGCGCGGAGCGGCTCTCCACCTGTGCCTTGTTCAAGAGGTGCGTGACGTGCACCTCCACCGTGCGCTCGGCGCAGCCCAGGTGCAGGGCGATGGCCTTGTTCGTCTCCCCTTGCACCACGTGCTCCAGCACCTGCGCCTCGCGCGCGGTGAGCCCCCAGCGCTGGGTCAGCACCGGCAGGCGCGAGGTCGGATCCATCGGCGGTCCGGGGTCCAGCACCAGGTAGTGGTCAGGCAGCCCCTGCGTGCGCAGTGGCCCGGAGGAGAACAGCGGCCCCGCGCCCGGGGGGCTTCGCAGACACTCGCGCACCTGCGTCGCCAGCGCCTGCGAGTCCTGCTCCCACCGCGCCTGACCCGCCTTGTTCGCGTGCATCACCCGGCCGCTGAACGTGACGACCCATGCGGGCCGCCCCAGCACCTCCAGCGCCGCGCCCAGGGCCGGCCCCAAGAGGCCCGCCTCGCGCAGCCGCCGGTCCATGGCCATCCGCCGCTGGATGGCGGGCGTCAGCGCCTGCAACAGCCGCTGCTCCCGCTCCGTGAAGGGCTCGGCCCGGAAGGCGCCCACCCAACCCAGCATCATATCGCCTTCACACACCAGCACCCGCAGTTGCGCGAACTGCTCCAATCCCAATTGCCGATAGAGATTGAAGGCATACCCGGCCAGCTGCGTCCGCGCGTGCTCCCACTCCGCCTCGCTCAATCCCAGCCGCTCCCACAGAGGGCCCTCGCCCTCGCCGGTGATGGGCAGGGCCCGCAGCGTCTCCGATATTCCCAGGGGCGAGAAGCGCATCGCCCGGTTGCGCTGGGCCAGCGGCGGACGCGCGGGATCGAAGTACCCGAAGCGGCTCCCCGCCGGCGGCAGCGACGCGTCGAAGGCCTCGGACAGGATGGAGGGCGGCTGCGGGAAGCCGACGCCGTGAACGAATGCCGTGTGATAGCGGTCTGGGCCCACGTCCACGCCGTAGGCCGCCGTCCGCTCCGCGCGCAGGGCGCTTCGGAGCGCGGCGAGGACCGTCGGCAGGGCCTCGGAGCCGGGCTCCAATCCCTCCAGCAGGCCCTCCAACTCCTGCAAGAGACGTTGGTCCTCGGAAATCAAATCAATCACGATTTTCTTACTATAGCCGTTGGGGACAATTGGAAGACTTGTGAGGTCGGGAGTGGAATCAGTGCTTCTTCCGCCTGTCCAGGTCGGAAGTGATTTCCTGCCCCCCGAGTCGTTTGGGACTCGCGTGATTTCCTCAATAGAAATGACTTTCGGCTGACGGCACC
Organism: Corallococcus sp. AB018; assembly: GCF_003986945.1. NCBI lineage: Bacteria > Pseudomonadati > Myxococcota > Myxococcia > Myxococcales > Myxococcaceae > Corallococcus > Corallococcus sp. AB018. The sequence goes on from NZ_RAWR01000010.1 coordinate 10,671, forward strand.
ATGGCGTCACGTGCCCTTCCGGGGGGGTGGGCCGACCTAGGAGTCGAAGTATCCGCGTGTGCGCGCGCCGGGCGTTCCCCCAGGGATGTCCGGCGCGCTGCCCCTTTTGCGGCTCCTCTCCCTGCCTGTCCACCACCCCACGCGCCCGGTGCCATCATGCTCCGGACCCGAGGGGGCGCGGCGATGATGTCCGCGCCCGGAGGCACTGACATGCCGCGTGATTACGCCTACTACGCCCAGGCGCTGGAGGGACGGAGGCTGCCCCTGGCCTTCGCGGACCTGGACCTGCTGAACGAAAACGCGGCGGCGTTGGTGCGGCGCGCGGGAGGGTTGCCGGTGCGGGTGGCCACGAAGTCGGTGCGGTGCGTCGCGCTGCTGCGGCGCGTGCTCGACGGGCATCCCGGCTTCCAGGGCCTCATGTGCTTCAGCGCCGACGAGGCCGTGCACCTGCGTGAGCGCGGCTTTACCGACCTGCTCATGGGCTACCCCGTCGTGGATGCCGAGGCCCTGGCGGAGCTGTGCCGGCCGCCAGCGCCCGTGACGCTGATGGTGGACTCGGTGGAACACGTGGCGCTCGCCGCCCGCGCGGCCCGCCGGCATGGGACGCGAGCGCCGCTGTGCCTGGACGTGGACCTGTCCGTCGACCTGCCGGGCCTGCGCTTCGGGGTGCACCGCTCGCCGGTGCGCTCGCCGGAGGACGCGCTGGTGGTGGCCCGGAGCATCGCGGCGGAAGGGGACGCCGTGTTCCTCGCGGGCGTCATGGGCTACGAGGCGCAGCTCGCGGGTGTGCCGGACGCCGCGCCGCACGCGGGGCCGAAGAACGTGGTCATCCGCGCGCTCAAGCGGGGCTCGGTGGGCCGCGTGCACTCGCGCAGGCAGGCGGTGGTGGCCGCGCTGAAGGAAGCGGGGTTCGCGCCGCGCTTCGTGAACGGCGGTGGCACCGGCAGCCTGGAGTCCACGCGCGAGGACGCGAGCGTCACGGAGCTCACCGCGGGCAGCGGCCTGTACTCGCCCGCGCTCTTCGACGGCTATCGCGGCTTCCACCATCAGCCCGCGGTGGCGTTCGCCATCCCCGTCACGCGACGTCCCGGCCCGGGCCTCTTCACGCTGCAGGGGGGAGGCTTCGTGGCCTCCGGCTCGGCGGGCGTGGACAAGCTGCCCGTGCCCTACCTTCCCGAGGGCGCGAAGCTCCTCCCGCTGGAGGGCGCGGGCGAGGTACAGACGCCCATCGCGTACGCGGGGCCGGTGCCGCTGCCCCTGGGCGCGCCGGTGTTCTTCCGGCACGCGAAGGCGGGCGAGGTGTGTGAGCACTTCCGCACGCTGCTGCTCATCTCCGGCGGCCGCGTCGTGGAAGAGGTCCCGACCTACCGGGGCGAATGGGGGTGACGGCATGACGACCGAGGCGGCGAAGACGAAGACGTGGCGCAACTGGTCCGGCGGGGTGGTGGCCCATCCCTCCGGTTTCCTCCAGCCGGACTCCGTGGACGCCCTGAAGGCCGCGCTCCGCGACGCCAGCGCTCAATCGCGCACCGTGCGCGTGGTGGGCAGCGGCCACTCGTTCCCGCCGCTGTGCGCGACGGACGAGACGATGGTGTCGCTCGAAGCGCTGCGGGGCCTGGTGTCCGTGGACGACCGCACGCGCGAGGCCGTGGTGTGGGCGGGCACGAGCCTGCGCGAACTGGGGACGCTGCTCGCGTCGCACCGGCTCGCGATGGAGAACCTGGGCGACATCAACAAGCAGTCGCTGGGCGGCGCGCTGGGCACGGGCACGCACGGCACGGGCGTGGGACTGGGCATCCTCTCCACGCAGGCGGCGGAGATGACGCTCGTCACGGCGAGCGGGGACGAGGTGACGTGCTCGGAGGACACGTCGCCGGAGTTGCTCCAGGCCGCGCGGGTGTCCCTGGGCGCGCTGGGCGTGGTGACGCGGGTGCGGCTGCGCTTGCTGCCGGAGTACCGGCTGCGGCTGACGCGGCGGAACCTGGGGCTGGAGGAGTGCCTGGCGGGATTGGATGAAGCGCGGGCGCGCCACCGGCACTACGAGTTCTTCTGGTTCCCGCACTCCGACCGCGTGATGACGAAGGCGATGGACCTCACGGACGAGACCCCGCACGGGGTGGGCATGGGGCGCTGGTTCAGTGAGATGGTGATGGAGAACGCGGTCTTCGGCGCGGTGAGCCGTGCGTGCCGGATGCGGCCTGCGTGGTGCGCGCCGGTGAGCCGGCTGTCGGCGAAGCTGGCGTCGGAAGGCGTGCTGGCGGGGCAGAGCCACACGCTGTTCGCCACGCCGCGGCTCGTGCGCTTCCAGGAGATGGAATACGCCGTGCCGGTGGAGCGAGGGCCTGACTGCCTGCGCGAGCTGTCCGAATACATCACGCGCGAGCAACTGCCCGTGCACTTCCCGGTGGAGTACCGCTTCGTGCGCGGCGACGACGTGTTCCTCAGCCCGGCGCACGGCGGGGACCGCGCGTTCATCGCGGTGCATCAATACCGGGGCATGCCGCTGGAGCCCTACTTCTCCGGCGCGGAGGCCATCTTCCGCAACCACGGCGGCCGGCCGCACTGGGGCAAGCTGCACACCCAGACGGCGGAGACACTGAAACACCTGTATCCCCGCTGGGATGACTTCCAGCGCGTGCGCGAGCAACTGGACCCGGAGGGACGCTTCCTCAATCCCTATCTGAAACGTCTCTTCCTGGAGGAGGGTTCCCACCGGACCCGGGGTGAAATCGGAAGCGCGAGGCTCGCGTAAGGCGCGAAGCGCGTGACGCACCTTGGAGGCGGATTTTCGCGTCGTATCGCGTCAGACGATCCAGCAACCTCTCGATAATGCACAATCCAGCGCCCGGCATGCGGTTGGCTAGGGCACTGGCTGGCGCCAGGCCCGGTGGCGCCTTTTCGAGGGGGATGGATGCGGACGAAGTCTTCATGGAAGCGCGCGGTGACGGCGTCGATGCTGATGCTCGCCGTGGGGTGTCGCACGCCCGCCGTGGGCTTGAGGGCCGCGGGGGCGTCGGACTCGGGCAACTCGTCGGACTCGGGCGCTTCCAGCCAGGGTGACTCCAGCCAGTCGGACTCGGGCAACTCCAGCCAGGGTGACTCCAGCCAGGGCGAGTCCAGCAAGTCCGACTCGGGCAACTCCAGCGGTGGGGATTCGAGCAAGTCGGGCTCCAATGGCTCCAGCGACGAGGGCTCCAGCGAGTCGGGCTCGGGCGAGTCCAGCGACTCCGACTCGGGCAACTCCAGCCAGGGGGATTCGAGCAAGTCGGACTCGGGCGACTCCTCGGGTTCCAGCGACCACAGCTCCAGAGAAGGGGGCTCCAGCCACTCCGGTTCCAGCGAGAACAGCAACGCGGGCACCAGCGAGTCGAACCAGGTGGACCAGGGCGACGACTCGCGCACGCGCAGCGAGAGCAGCAACGGCCGCGAGAACCAGCTCCTGTCGACGGCCACGGTGGCGCTGACGGTGATGGGCCTGGGCATCATCATCTGGCAGTCGTACGCGCGCGCGGAGCGGCGCAAGGGCAAGCGCCCCTCACCGAAGGAGGTGGGGCACGCGGCCCAGGTGTACCTGCGGGCTCGCACGCACCAGCTGCGAGAGGACCTGGCGTTGGGCGCGGGCCCGACGGTGGAGGACCTGGCGCAGGCGGCGCGCATCCGCCGTGAGAACCTGGATGTCTTCGGCAAGCTGCTGCGCACGCACCGCAAGGAGCTGCTGATGATGGCGGACGCGAAGACGCTGACGCCCGAGCGCGCCCGCGCATGGCTGGAACGCGTGGGCCAGCTGGCGCGCACCGAACCCCGGCTCGAAGAGGACCGTCAGGCCTTCATCCTGGAACAGGAGGGTGCGACCCAAGCGGCCGAGGCCCTCCAGTGAGGCCTCGCACAGCCTGGATGGGGTTGCTCACGGTGCTGCTGTTGCCGGTGAGCGCGCAGGCTCATGAGCAGTTACAGGACACACCGGCCGAAGAACCCCTGGGCCACCTCGCGGTGCCGGCGTTCTTGAAGGGGCTGTCCCCGGAGGTCGTCCTGGCCGAACGGGTCGCGGCACTGGAGGCCACGTCGGGCATCCTCCTGCGCGGTGCCGCGGCGCGGGATGCCTCGCTGGTCTCGGACGTGGAGGCGGGGCTCGCCGCCCTTCCTCCCGCGATGCGCCGTCCCCCAGGAGGCAAATTGGAGTTCGCGCTCCACCCGGAGCCCGCGCCGCTGGGCCTGGGTGACGGCACGAAGGCCCGTCCGGACTGGTCGGAGCAGCGCGAGCAGTTCCACCTCTACCGCTACGCCCCTTCCGAGGAGCGTCGCGCCACGTTGCGCCTGTCACGCCTCACCGACACGGAGGCCGAACATCTGTGGCGCCGCCGCGCCGTGGTGCACGCCGTGATGCAGCGCTGGGACGACGCGCGCGGTTGGAGCAAGCGTCCCCAGTGGCGCAGGCTGGACGGATGGCTGCTCCCCTTCGAGCGCCCGCTCACGTGGAAGGAGTCCGCGAGCATCACCTACGCGGGAGCCTTCAGCCGCGCCCGGGGCCAGGTCAGCGCCTCGCTGGACCTCGTCACGTTCGCGGAGGAGCTGTTCGTCCCCGTGGAGTCCCTGCGTCCGGACGCATTGCCCGAGGATGATCAGGTGCGCTGTCAGGAGCTGTCCAAGACGCGCGCCCTGTCGGAGTTCATCTCGGAGGCGCGCCTGGGCACGCTGCCCACGCGAGGAGACTGCCCGGCCTTCGACACGTGGGCGGAAGCGGATGCGCTCTCCCATCTGGAGGTCCTGCTCGTCGCGGCCACGGGCCGTCAGCCCCAGTCCCTCTTCGGCCACCTGCTCCTGCGCCCGGTCTGGCGCGAAGGCGCCACGGTGCAGGGCCCTGGCTTCGAGCGCGTCGTGCAGCTCGTGGCCCTCACCGGAATGGAAGAGAAGGGCCTGGGCTACCTGATGAAGGGCATGACGGGCGGCTACAGCACCGTCTTCCTCACGGGCACCCTGGGCGACGTCACCCACGAGTCGCTGGAGCTGGAGCAGCGCACCATCCGCCGCTTCCGGTTGAACCTCACGCCCGGCGAGTCCCAGCGCATGCTGGAGCGCATCTGGGAACTCGAGCGTCGCGGCTACCTGGGCTACTACTTCTTCACCGACAACTGCGCCGCCGCGCTGCTCTTCCTCCTCAATGGCTCGCTGGAGAACGGACGTCACGTGAGCGCCCCCGGCACGCTGTGGGTCCTGCCCACGGCCACGCTGGACACGCTGGCGAAGACGAACGTCGTGGACGCGAAGGGACTCACGGTGCCGCTGCTGGAGCACGTCCCGGACGCCCTCGAATCCACGGGAGACCGCGCCCGGCGCGCGCTCGTGGAAGAGGAGCGGCTGCTCACGAAGCTGGCCTCCCTGCTTCCATCCACCTCGCTCGCGCCGCTGCACCACGTGCACCGCCGCCTCCAGTCCCCTGAACCCGACGTGCGCAGGCAGGCCTACGAGCTGCTGCCTCACGCCGTGACGACAGCGCTCGACGCCGCTCCTCCATCCGCGCGCGCCGAAGCCCGCGATGCCCTGCACGCCTACGTGGCGCACGTGGTGCGGGTGGAGCGCGCGGCGGTGGACCAGGCCGAAGGGGAGAAGCTCGCCATCGAACGTGAGCGCTTCGTATCCCTCGAGCTGAAGGGGCAGGGCGGCGCCGCCCAGGGCGTCAAGGACCGGCAACTCCTCTTCGAGCGCGAGGACGAAATGCAGCGCAAGCTCGCGGTGCTCGACCGCACGGCCCTGCTCCAGCAGGCCCTGGACACGGCCATCAAGCGGCCGCCCACGCCGGACGAGCTCAAGGCCCTGGTCCGCGCGGAGCACACCGAAGCCGCCTTCGCCGCGGCCACCGAGGCGCAGGGCGAGCTCAACGACGGACCGCTCGCGGATGTGGATCCGCGGGCCTTCCTCGCGAAGGACCATGAACAGAAGGTGGAGCTCGAGACCACCTGGGCCCGGGGCGCGCTGCGCGAATCCGGCGCGGCCCGCACGGTGGTCAGCGGCGGCGTGGACTTCCCGGAGGTGGGCGCCGCGCGGCCGGTGGTGAGCCTGCGCACCTCCGCGATGAACGAGGCCCTGGGCGACGCGCGCCTGCACGGCTTCCAGTCCAGCAGCGAGCTGCGCGTGCTGGACGGCGAGCTGTCGGTGGAGCCGCGCTGGGGCGTACCGCGCATCCTCGGCTCGCGGCTGACGCTGGTGGGCTACCGCACGCTGCTGCCCGAACTGCCCCAGCAACAACGGTCGTTCTCCGACTCATTGGGCTGGGGCGCGGAAGCGAAGATGTCCACGGACATCGACCGTCCGCTGCCCTACCGCGCGACGGTGGAGGCGGAGGCGCTGGGCGTGGTGGCGGCCTCGGAGCGCTTCGACACCTTCCTCGCGTTGGGTTTGGGCGCCCAGGCCACGATGGCCTGGAGCCCCCGGGAGACGGTCCCCACAGTGGGGCCCCGTCTGTCATTGTCCCATCGCATGGGCCTGCCCGGCCCGGGCAACAGCGCCCTGCGCCTGGAGGCCACGTACGTGCCGTCGTGGCGCACGGGCATCACGCCGGGCTTCACGCACGAGGCGGACGCGACGCTCCAGGTGGAGTGGTACCTGGGGCGCATCTCCCGGTGGAGCGTGCTGCTCACTCCCCGCGCACAGGTCCACTGGGAGGGGACACTCGCGTCGTGGGCAGGTCCCGGGAGAAGTCTCGCGAGCCTTCCGGAAGGGCTGGCGCGACATCGCCTTGCGCTAGGAGTGGAGGTCCGCTGACGTACTGCGAGCGGAAGATGGGGACCTCACCGGTCCACACCGGACGGCTGGAGGCGCCGCAGAGGGCCCCGATGAACAGGCCGATGACGTGCAGCATCGTCCAGTTCCACCAGCCCAGGCCGTAGAAGACGCGCACGGAGCCCACGCTGAAGACGTTGAAGGCCACGAAGAACGCGGCGGGCACCACCACCGAAGCGACGAGCGCGGCGGCCAGCGCCCGGCGGGGGCGTCCCGCGTGGAAGCCGCCGAACGTGCCGGCCAGCAGGCCGTTGAACAACGGAATGAAGAACGTGACGGCGCTGATGAGCACCATCGTCAGCACGCTCACGTCGAACCGGTTGTGCTTCCAGACGACGCGGCTCTCCTCCACGCGCGTGTCGGGCGGGAGGGTCGCGTACTCGGACCGCCCGTTCTCCATCTCGAAGCGGCGCTCCGGAAGCGCGACGCGTCCGGATTCCTCCGTATAGGTCTCATCCATGGAGCTTGTCCTCCGTGCGGGCGGGGGAAGAACGTGCCCGGACACCTTGGGAGATGGTGCTGGAAGCGGGCGGGTGGAAGGGCTGACGGCTCCACCGGTCCTCGGGGAGGAAGGCGCATGCCGTGCCTGCCCGCCGGGAATTTCCCGACCCGGCGTGGGGGCGGATGCCGCACACGGGGGCTGTAACGCACCGGAGACTTGGCGTCCGGTGGCTGGCGGCTATGCTGCCGCGCCTCTGCCGTACCGCTTCCCAGCCTGGATGGATTCCATGAGCCTTCGCCGCAACCTGCTGACCATCGCCGTCCTCTCCTCCGCGCTGCTGTCCGCCTGCGCGCTGCGCCCGCGCTACAACGAAGTCATCCAGGCGAACGGCGCCACCGAGCTCCAGGCGGGCCAGCTCGTGGTGCTGCGCGTGACGGACGCCGCGACGGGCCAGCCGGTGAAGGGCGCCAAGATTCTCGGTGGCGAGTACCGCAACCACATCAACGCGACCACCGACGAGAACGGCGAGTTCTCCCTCCAACTCGACCCGGGCCTGGTGAAGGAGAACCCCCTGGTGGAGGTCGTGCTGCCCAAGGGCGTGGCCCACTACAAGCTCCAGGTGGTGCCCTCCGGTCAGGCCCCGGCTCCCGAAGGCGCCCCCATCGCTCCCCCGGCTGAGTCCGCCGTGGAGCCGTCCACCACGCCCGCGACGCCCGGCGCTCCGTCCGAGACCGCGGCCCCGGCTGCCTCCGAAACGGCGAAGTAGGTCCGGTTCGTCAGGTGAACCAGCGAATCAGGCGCCTGCCCTGCAAGCGCCTGAACGCACCCAGCCGCCGCTGGAAGTCCTCGCCGATGGTGACGAAGCGCACGCCGCAGCGTCCCCGCGTGCGCTCCCCGGCGGAACGGCGGGACCACATCACCTGGGCCTGGAAGGGGACCTCCTCGTCCCCCAGCAGCAACGCGCCTTCGACGAGATCGCCCGCCTTCATCGGCTGGAGCATCTCCGCGCAGAAGCCGCTCTCCGATACATCCCGCGTGTAGAGCGGCAGCATGCCGCGCAGTCGGACGGCCAGGCGATGCTCGAAGCGAGGCACGGCTCGGGGGAGGTGCATGCCCTCGAATCCTGGTCGATTCCGCCTCGGTAGTAAAATTGCGCCAATAGAAAGCAGGCAGGCAGGCGAACCCGGCGTGCAAAGCCCGGGATTCGTTGAGAAATCTCCTGGGAGGAGGGAGCGGGCCATGTCGAAGGCATTCACCAAGGAAGACGGGGGCGGCGACGAGGGGCTCACCCCCGCGCGTCCACGGTCGACGTCGGCGGAGCAGCGCTACATCACGCCGGAGGGCTACCGCGCGCTCCAGGAGGAGCTGCTGGAGCTGCAGGGCCCCGCGCCCCAGGACTGGCCGGAACTGGAAGCGGGAGTGCGCAAGCGCGAGCGGGAGCGACGGGCGCGCGAGCTCACCGCCATCCTGGAGGACGTGCGGGTGGTGGAGCCGGATCCATCGCAGGCGGGCCGCGTCTTCTTCGGTGCGTGGGTGGTGCTGGAGGACGAGGACGGCGCGCGCATGCGCTATCGCATCGTTGGTCCGGATGAAGCGGACGTGAAGGCGGGGCGGCTGAGCGTGGAGTCCCCGCTGGCGCGCGCGCTCCTGGGCAAGGAGGCCGGAGAGGCCGTGCAGGTGGAGCGTCCGCGCGGCACGGTGGAGTACGAAGTCCTCGCGGTGGAGTACGCGGAGTCCGAAGCGGCCGCTGCCGCGCCGTGATTCAGCGCTTCGTGGCGACGACGGTGACGAGCCGGCCGAAGGGCTCCGGCATGTCGCCCTCGCGCACCTCCACGTCGAACCCCGCCGCCTCCAGCAGCGTGCGGGCGCGGGGCACGAGGAACGTCAGGTAGTACATGACGAACGGCGGCTTCCAGAGCGCGTTGCGCACGCGCATGGCGGCGTTGAAACCCTTGGCCACCCAGTAGCCGGGGTTGAGCGCGGACGGCGGCTGCGCCGTGACGAAGACGAAGCGGCCACCGGGCTTCAGCGCTCGCGTGATGCCTTCGACGAGGCGCGGCTCGTCCTCCTCCAGGATGTGCCCGAAGGCGCCGAAGCTGGTGATGAGGTCGAACGCCGCGTCGAAGGGCAGCGCCAGCGCATCACCCCGGACGAAGTCGAGCGCCGCGCTGCCCGGTGCATCCGCGAGCCTGCGCCGCGCTTCATCCAGCATGCCCTGGCTCAGGTCGAACCCGACGACGCGCTCGCGGCACAGCGGGCGCAGCACGCGCATCGCGGCGCCGGTGCCGCAGCACACGTCCAGCGCGCTGCCCACGCTGCCTTCAGGCCCTGCGTGCGCGAGCGCGGCCTTGAGCACCGGATCCGGCGTGCGGAACGGCGTGTGCTCGAACTTGGGCGCGAGCAGGTCGTAGCCCTGCTCGACGGAGGTGAGGGCCTGCCGTGCAAGTTCGCGGAAGGTGGGGCCGTCGCGGTGGAACATGGGACGAGGTGTACCCACATCCCCCCTGGCTCCGCCACCGGGGTGGAGAAGGACTCGATGGGATTTGAATGTTCCGGCGGGGGCCCCGTCAGTCAGGACAAGCAACTCGGACGGAGGATGGAAGACATGGCTTTCAAGCTCGGACTCGCGACCCTGGCCTTCGGTGCAATGCTGCTCGGTTCCTCCACGTCGTTCGCGGCGGACTGGCGCGGCCCGACCCGGGCGGATGCGCAGTGGGGCGGCCAGCAGCGGTACAACGGCGGCTGGGATTCCGCTCCGCAGGGCCAGGCGTTCCGCTACGACAATGACGACGCGAAGACGCGCCGCTTCATGGGCTGCCGCGGCCCGAACTGCAACCAGGGCCCCATGCCGCGCCCGGTGGACTCGCGCGGCCGCTACGAGCTGCAGACGGTGGAGCGCTGGGTGCCTGCGCGCTACGAGCAGGTCTGGGTCCCCGAGCAGTGCGTGTCCCGTGGCCGCCGCGGCCGCCACGTGAGCTGCTCGCCGGGCTACTACGACCAGCGCTATGTGGCGGGCGGCTACCAGGCGGTGACGGAGTGGGTCTGGGTGCCGTACGGCGGGCGCCGCTGGCAGACGGTGGTCTACTACCCGTAGCCAACACGAGGAGACGAGACGGGACGGACGACGCAAAGGGGAAGCAGGGGAACAACGCGGGGCGGCACCTGGTGTGGGGACTCCAGGTGTCGCCCCGCGGTGTTTTTTCGCGGGCGGGCCTGTTAGGCAGGGCCCGCATATGGGGACCGCATTCATCACGGGCGCGGGCGTGCGCATCGGCAGCGCGGTGGCGCGAGCACTCGGCCGCGCCGGCTACGACCTGGCGCTTCACGCGAACCGCTCCATGGAGCCGCTGGAAGCACTGGCGCAAGAGCTGCGGGAGCTGGGCCGCGGAGTCACGCTGTTCAGCGGCGACCTCTCCGACGCGCAGGCCGTGGACGCGCTGGGCGCGCGGGTCCGGGAGGCGCACCCCGCGCTGGACGTGGTCGTCCACAACGCGGGGCTCTACGAACGCGTGGACTTCGCGGCCGTGACGCGCGAGCAGTACCGCCGCATGCTCGCCGTGAACGTGGACGCGCCCTTCTTCCTCACGCAGGCGCTGCTGCCGTCGCTGCGCGCGGGGAAGGACCCGCTGGTGGTGCACCTCACCGACATTGGCGGTGAGCGGGCGGTGAGCCACTACTCGCACTACTCGGTGAGCAAGGCGGGGCTCGTGATGCTGACGCGAGCGCTGGCGGTGGAGCTGGCGCCGCACGTGCGCGTCAACGCCATCTCGCCGGGCGTGGTGGCCTTCCCGGAGCACTTCGACGAAGCCGCGCGGAAGGAAGTGCTCGACCGCGTGCCCATGGGCCGCGAGGGCAGCGTGGAGGACGTGGCGCGCACGGTGGTATTCCTCGCGCGCGAGGCGCCGTACCTCACCGGGCAGGTCATCGCCGTGGATGGCGGAAGGAGCGCGCAGCTGTGAGCCATGAACCCGTGTGGATGCACCCCGTGGTCACTGACGCCCAGGGCCGTCCGCTGGACGTGATGGAGCTGCGCGGGCTCACGGTGGACGTCATCGTGGGCCTCTACAACCGCGAGCGCGTGACGCCGCAGCCCCTGCGCCTGGACGTGGCGCTCTTCCTGGACGCACGGCAGGCGGCGGTGGGCGGGAGGCTGGCGAACACCGTGCACTACGGGCGCCTGGCCGGAGAGCTGCGCTTCCTCCTGGATGCGTGCCGCTTCGAGTTGTTGGAGTCCGCGGCGGAGGCGGTGTGTCGCTATCTCCTGGCGCCGCCCACGGACGCCGCGCCGCACGCGCTGCTGCACGCCGCCACGGTGCGGGTCACCAAGCCGGAGGCGCTGACGGGGTGGGCCATCCCATCGCTCCAGGTGCACCGCACCGCCCAGGAGATGGTGTACCGGACGGAGGCGAAGCCCTTCGGTCACGTGGACGTCATCCACGAAGGCGCGACCTACGGCGTGTATCGGCTGCGGGTGGATCCGGGAGGGAGCATCCCGCCGCGCGCGGACGGCCACACGGAAGGAATGGAGCTGGTGCTGGGCGCGGGGCTGGTGCTGCAGGGGCAGCCGGTGGGGCGGGGGGTGGCGTTCAGCGGACCGGAGGTCTTCGGGCACGGCTACGACAACCCGACGGCGACCGAGCAGACAGTGCTGGGAGTGTACCGGCCGCGCCTGGTGCTCTCCGAGGGGGGCGCTTCCGGAGAGGCCGCGCCGGTAGGGGCGGGCACGCTGTACTACCTGCCCGAATAGGCCCCGGGCGTCCAAGCGACGGGGGCGGGAGGGTATGCTAGCTGTAGAGGCGCCTCGTTCTTGAAGGACGCAACGGATGATCCTGGACCGGCGGATTCAGCTTTTCGTGGTGCTCGCGGGGCTGTTCATCACCTCGCTGGTGGTGGGCGACATCATCGGGGTGAAGCTGTTCGAGGTGCACCTGGGCCCGGTGGTGGCGGTGATGTCGGTGGGGATGTTGCCGTTCCCGGTGACGTTCCTGCTGACGGACATCCTCAACGAGTTCTACGGCAAGAAGGTCGCGCGGTTCGTGACGTGGGTGGGCTTTGTCATGGCCATCTTCACGTTCGTGATTGTCGCGCTGGCGGGCCAGATTCCGTGGGCGCCAATGACGGAGGCCAAGGACTACAGCGGCACGGTGGCGGCGTCGTTCAACAACGTCTTCGGCGGTTCGCAGCGCATCCTGGCGGCGTCGATGGTGGCGTACCTGGTGGCGCAGTTCCTGGACATCTCGGTGTTCAACCTGCTCAAGCGGGTGACGAACAACCGGATGCTGTGGCTGCGGGCCACGGGCTCCACGGTGGTGTCGCAGCTCATCGACACGGTGGTGGTGCAGTTCATCGCCTGGACGGGCGTGCTGCCACGGGAGGTCATCTTCCGGATCATCTTCACCTCGTACGCGGTGAAGCTGCTGGTGGCCATTGGCCTGACGCCGCTCGTCTACCTGGGGCACGCGCTGGTGGAGCGCAAGCTGGGCATCGCGCCAGTGGTGCTGGGCGAGGACGGTGAGCCGGTGAACCTCGTGACCACCAAGGCCGAGCCCCCGTCCGCGGCCGCGGCCTGAACGCAGTAGACTGCGGGGGAGGAGGGTGCTCCCATGCAGTTCACGCTCACGGATCTTTATTATCCACCGCCGACCACGGTGGGTTTCTCCTACGTGCTCTGGCTCTCGCCGGTGGTGGTGTTCCTGCTGCTGCGATGGTTGCGGCGCGGAGCCCGCGACGGCCATGACGTCCTGGGCCTGATGGCACCGTCGTCCCGGAGCTCCGTCTCGGCCTTGCGTGACCTCCTGACGTGGGGCTGCGTGGCGGTGGCTCTCATCGGACCACTGCTGCTCGGCATGGCGATCCTCATCAGCGAGGCCATGCTGGTGGAGCCTGTCGCGCGGGAGGGGGATGGCATCGACCCCACCCACTGGAAGTGGTTCGCCGCGATGACGCTGCTGTTCGTCCTCGTGCGCATGAAGTGGCTGCGGAGTGCTTCGTCCCGTGAGGACGTGCTCCACATCGCCTGAACGAACAGAGGGGCAGGGCTCGAAGCAGGAGCCCTGCTCACACCGTGTTTCAGCGCGCGTTCGACGCCGGGTGCTTGAGCACCTGCATCGTGCCTCGCGTGACGCCGAACTGCTCGTGCACCGCGGCGCGCTTCACCGCCTCCGCGGGCGACAGCCGACCCGCGAGCAGTTCCTGATACGCGCCCAGCACCCGCGTGGCTTCCTCGCGCGTCTCTCGCACGAACTCCACGCGGAAGCGTCGCACGCCGCGCTCCAGCAGCCGGGGCACCAGCGACGCCGCGCTCTGCGCCTGCGCGTTGAAGACCGTGTTGCGGCACCCCACGTCCACGATGACCGGATGCTCCAATCCCAGCCGGTCCTTCAGCGCGATGGCGTGCTTCTCACACGGCCGTCCACAGGTCTTGTAGTCGCGCCCGTTGGACAGCGTGTGTGAATACACGCAGTGCTCCGTGTGGAACGTCGCGATGTGGTGGTGCAACGCCACCGCGAACCGGTGCGCCGGTGCCTGCTCCAGCAGCGCGAAGAGCTGCTCCGAATCCAGGTCGTGCGACACCGTCAGCGTGTCCAGCCCCAGGCTCAACAGGTGCGCCGCCGTCAGCGAATTCGTGACGTTCAGCGAGAAGTCCCCGTGCAGCACCGGCCGCGACGCCCCCGCCGGCTGCTCCAGGAAGTGCATCATCGCGCCCCAGTGGCGCACCAGCACCGCGTCCGGGCGCAGCCGGTCCAGACGCGTGTCGTAGCCCTCCTCGCCGGGCTTCTGCACTCGCACCGTGGCGATGGTGACGCGCAGCCCCGCCGCGCGCGCCCGCTCCACTGCCTTCTGGAGCCCCACCATCTCCATCCAATCCAGCTCCACCTCGCGCAGGCCCGCGGCGATGACCGCCTCCAGCTGCGCGTCGTCGCGGCACAGCGGCAGCAACCGGGGTGCATCCTCCGCCGGTCGCGAAGCCACCTTCGCCAGCAGGTCCTGACGCACGCTGGCCTCCACCGCCTCCGTGCTCACAGTCCGCGCGGGGCCACGCTCCACGTCCGCCGTCAGCTCCGCCACCAGCCGCCGCCGCAGCGCCTTGAGCTCCGACACCGGCAGGTGCAGCCCCGGCGCCAATCCAGACGCATCCAGCTCCGCCAGGTGGAACGACGTCCCGCCCAGCGCGGCCAGCTTGTCCTTGAGCAGCGCCGCGTCCACGCCCGCGCCCCTCGACGGCGCGAGCACCGTCGTACCCACAACCTCACGCGTGAACCGCCCGGTGCTCATCCGCACACGCAGCGGCGTGCCCTCCGAGCCGGACACCACCAGTGACAGCGGGATGCGGCCCTCGGGCTCACCCTCCGCGAGCAGGTCTCCCGTGCGCCGCGCGAGCGCCGGATCGCTGTTCAGCCACACGCGCTGCCCCGGCGCCACGCGGCCCAGGTCCGGACCCGGATGGCCGAAGCCCAGCACCCACGCGTCGCCCTCGCGCTCCACTCGGAAGATGGGACCGCCCGGCTCGTGCTTGTCTTCCGGCGCTCCCGCGTCGAACACCACGCCCATGCCCGGACGCGGATCCACATCCGCGGGGTCGGGCTCGCCCGTGAGCGGCGCGGACACGTTGCCCGCAGGGGCCTCCGGGCGCTCGTCGCCAAGACCCAGCGCGCCCGTCCACGGCCGGTCGTCCGGCACCACGAGCACGTCCTTGCCAGCCACCGCATGCACCCGGCCCAGGTACAGCCCGCGGTGCTTCGGGAAGCGACCCTCCACCAGCGTCTGGTGGTCGGAGCCCGCCAGGAAGCCGTGAGAGAACCCTCGGCTGTACGACAGCGCCATCTCCGCCAGGTCCTTCGCCAGCCGCGCGCTGTCGGGCTTGCCCGCCATCACGCCGTCCAACCAGCGGCGATAACCCTGCACCGTGCTGGAGACGTATGCCGGACCCTTGAGCCGGCCTTCAATCTTCAGGCTGTGCACGCCGATGTCCGCCAGCTCCGGCACCGCGCGCACGCCCGCCAGGTCCTTGGGGCTGAGCAGGTACTTCACCTCGCCCAGGTCGCGCGTCTCGCCGTCCACCACCAGGTCGTACGGCAGCCGGCAGGACTGCGCGCACTGGCCCCGGTTCGCGGACCGTCCGCCCCACGCTTCGCTCGTGAGGCATTGACCGCTCCACGACATGCAGAGCGCGCCGTGGATGAAGACCTCCAGCTCGATGTCCGTCTGCGACGCCAGCCGGCGGATCTCCGCCACCGACAGCTCGCGCGGCACCACCATGCGCGTGAAACCCAGGCCCGTGGCGAACCGCGCCCCTTCCGCGCTGGACAGCGTCATCTGCGTGGAGGCGTGCAGCTCCAGCTGCGGGCAGATGGCTCGCGCCAGCAGCGCCACCGCCGGGTCCTGCACGATGAGCGCGTCCACCCCAGCCTTCGCCACGCCGCGCAGCAGGTGCTCCACCACCGGCAGCTCCGGCTCGAACACCAGCGTGTTCAGCGTCACGTAGGCGCGCGCGCCGGCCCGGTGGATGAGCCCCACCGTCTCAGCCAACCGCTCGAGCGAGAAGTTCTCCGCACGGGCTCGCGCGTTGAAGCCTTCATCGAGCCCGAAGTAGACGGCGTCAGCGCCACTGGCCAGGGCGGCACGCAACGACTCCAGGTCACCAGCGGGGGCGAGGATTTCGGGGCGTCGGGGAGACATGACTCCTACCTAGCACGCCCGCTCCCGCCGCTCCCCTCTTGCGACCTGTCCACTCCACCCCGGACGGGCACCCGTTTGAGGGGAGGGATGCCATCCCATGCGAGGCACGGGGATGTTGTTCGTGGAGAACGGACAGGGGCGTGAGCGCCCTCGTGCCGGGTTGCGGACCGTGGATGGAGTCCCCACCCTTTGATGCAGGAGGTCGTGATGCTCGAGGTCGTCGTCTACATGAAGCGCACCTGCCCCTATTCGCGGCAGGCCATGGACCTGCTCAACGAGAAGGGCTGCGAGTTCCAGAAGGTCGACGTCGCCGCGGACGAAGAGCGTCACAAGGAGATGCTGCGGCGCTGCGGCCGTCAGACCGTGCCGCAGATCTTCATCGCGGGCCGCCACGTCGGTGGCTGCGATGACCTGTACGACCTGGAGGCACGCGGGGAACTGGACGCGCTCCTCGGTCGGAAGGCCCAGGACTCCACCTCACCCTGAAGCCGTCCTCCGCCGTCGCGTCCGGGTCGTGTTCCTCCTGCCGGGGGACACGGCCTGCGTGTTTCCCGGGCGCTCGCGTCGCCCCTCCGGGCAGTGGCTGGGACGGGGCCGGCGGCGGAACTTGTCGCGCTCTTGGGACGGGGCCTCGCGGTAGGAGCCTTGAAGCCCGTCCTGCGCGCGGTGCCCACCCTCCGGCACATCCGCGGGCCGCTGTCGCCAGGCCCAACCGCGTGGATTCACACTCCTGCCCGGCTGCCCTGCGACCGGGCGGCGGTGATGCCCACGGCTGACGGGGAATGCCCGGCACGCATGTTCCCGTTGCCCGCCGACCCCGCGAGCGCACCCCGCGCCGTGAACCCCTACGAGGAGTCCACATGCGCTTCCGCCAGACCCTGACGACCATCGTCTGTGCCACCGGGATGCTCGCGGGCACCGTCGGCTGTACCGGCAAGGTCGAGCCCGCGCCCGCGACAGCCACACCCCCGGGCACATCCGGTCCACCCATCATCACTCCGCCTGGGCGGCCCCAGACTCCGGCCGACGCGGGCACATCCCCTGACGAGGACGGAGGCGTCGCCACGGACGGCGGCACCCCCCCCACGGATCCAGTGGACCCACCGCCCACGGAGGAGCCCCAGGAGCCCGAACCACCGCCGCCCGCCGAGCCGCAATACACGCGCGTGCTCTGGGTCTCTCCCAGCGGCAATGACTCAGCGGCCGGTACGGAAGCGCTGCCCCTGCGCACGGTGGCGCGAGCCCTGTCCTTGGTGAAGCCCGGCGAGGCGGTGTTCCTCAAGTCCGGCACCTGGCGCGAACACGTGCCGCTGACGGAGCGGCAGGGCACGGCGGACAAGCCGCTGACGCTGCGGGCCGCTCCGGGCGCCACGGCCATCCTCAAGGGCGGCTCCATTGGCGAGACGGCGCTGGTGGACGTGAGCGGGGCGTACTGGAACATCCAGGGGCTCACGGTGGACGTGGGCGGCGAGTCCGCCTTCGCGGTGATGTGGCGCGGCGCGGGCGCGCACCACGGCGTGCTCCGGGACAGCATCGTGAAGAACGGCACGGAGGGCGCGGGCGTCTACGTGACGGAGAAGGCGCACGACGTCCTCATCGAGGACAACGACATCTCCCACTTCGACAAGGGCGACGTGGACAGCCACGGCGTCTGTGTGCAGACCTCCGCGAGCAACGTGGTGGTGCGCGGCAATGACATCCACCACAACTCCGGCGACGGCGTGCAGTGCCTGGGGCCGGAGGGCGGCGCCACCCATCCAGGCACGCCGTTCGACAACCTGCTCGTGGAGGACAACCAGCTCCACGACAACCGGGAGAACGGCGCGGACATCAAGACGTGCACCCGCGTCACGCTGCGCGGCAACACCATCTACAACCACCGCGAGGTGGCCACCTCCGCGGGCGAGGGCGTCATTGTCCACATGTCCCCGTCCGACGTCACGCTGGAGGACAACGTCTTCTACGCCAACGCGCGCGCCATCCAGATTGGCGGCAACCGCGAGGGCGCGCCCCCCACGCGCGTCATCCTGCGCCGCAACCTCATCCATGACGGCCTGGGCGAGGCGGACGGAGAAGAGGGCACCGGCATCCGCATCGACGCGTCCGTGGACGTGAAGGTGCAGCACAACACCGTGTGGAACCTGAGCGGCGCGTGTCTCATCTTCGGCACGGGCTCCAACGGCGCGAGCCAGGGCCTGGATGTGCGCAACAACATCTTCGCCGGCTGTGGCATTGCCGCTCGCGGCGGCGCGGGCCGGAGCGGCGCGGTGGTGGACGGCAACCTGTACTTCCGGAGCAGTGGCGCGGCGGTGTTCAACCTGGAGGGTGCCACCCTGGGCCTGGCGGACTGGCGCACGAAGGCCGGCCTGGACAAGCGCTCCCAGGAGCGCGCGCCCGGCTTCGTGGACACGGGCTCGGACGACTACCAGCTCTCCACGCAGTCCCCCGCGCGCGAAGCGGGCCTGTCCCTGGGCCTGCCCTTCTGCGGCTCGGCGCCGGACCAGGGTGCCTTCGAGTCAGGCTGCCCCTGACCCCGGGGGTTGTGTAGACTCTGGGGCCCCTCGCTCCGGAGTCCAGCGCCCCGTGTCGGCCCCGTCGGAACCCGCCTTCGGCATCGTCCTGGTCCCCCCAGGGTCGGTGGCTCGAGAACCCCTGAACGCCGCCGCCGAGCGCGCGGGCCTGCGCGTGGTGGACGACCCGGACGACGCCGCCCTGGCGCTGGTGGACCTCACCGCTCCCGGCTGCGGCCCCGCCGTGGTGGAGCTGCTCACGTCCCACAACGGGCCGCACCTCACGCTCCTCGCGGTGGTGTCCACGGAGCCGCGTGGCTTCGCCGCCGTGGACACGCTGCGCCCCGCGGACATCGTCACCCACCAGAGCCTTCCGCACGAACTCACCTGGCGCCTGCAGCGCGCCGCGGAACGCCACCGCGAGCGTGAGGAGCAGGCCCGCAGCCAGACGGACCTGGCGCTGCTGCTGGAGCTCACCGCCGACTACGCGGAGAGCTCCGACGTGGAAGCGCTCCTGCACGGCGTGACGCGGCGTCTGGCGGAGCAGCTGGACATCGCGCGCGCCACGCTGGTGATGGTGGGCGGCGGCGTGGACGAGGGCGTCATCGTCGCCGCCAGCGACGACCCGGGCATGAAGGACCTGCGCATCGACCTGGCGCGCTACCCGGAAATCCGCGAGGTGGTGCGCACCGGCAAGCCCGTGGTCATGCAGGAGGCCGCCACGCACCCGCTGCTGGGCGACCTGGAGCGTCGGGCCGTGGCCGCGCGAGGCATCCACGCCATCGCCGCGCTGCCCCTGCCCATCCGCGGCCAGGTGCGCGGCGTGCTGCTGCTCCGCGCGGCCGGGCGCAGGCGGGCCTTCAGCACGCGCGAAATCGACTTCCTCACCACGGTGGCCCACGCGACGGCGGTGGCGCTGCGGAGCGCGTCGGTGCTCCAGTCCGTGCAGACGGCGCGGCTGGCGGCGGAGGAGAAGGCCGCGTCCTTCAAGCCCTACCAGCTCTTCTTCGCCCACGTGAGCGAGGGCGTGGCCATCCTCGATGACGAGGCCGCCGTGCTGTCGCTCAACCCCGCCGGCGCGCAGATGCTGGACACGACCGCTGGCGAGGCGCGGGGCAAGCACCTGAATCAAATCACCCAGCCGGTGGACGACGGCGTGCTGATGGAGCTGGTGACGTCCGCGTCGCGTGGCGAGGCGCGCATGGGCGTGGACGTGGTGGTGCGCACGCCCGCCGGTCGCTGCCTCACGCTGTCCATGTCCGCGGCGCCGCTGCGCGACGAGGACGCGGCCACCATCCTGTCCTTCCGCGACGTGACGCACGCTCGCAAGCTGGAGGACGAGCTGCGCAACACGAAGGACTTCCTGGAGCGGCTCATCGACTCGTCGGTGGACGCCATCATCGCGGCCGACCTGAAGGGGCGCATCATCCTCTTCAACAAGGGCGCGGAGGCCATGTGCGGCTACACCGCGCAGGAGGCCCAGGAGAAGCTCAACGCGCTCCAGCTCTACCCGCCCGGCGTCGCCCAACGCATCATGGTCCAGCTGCGCGGGCCCGACATGGGCGGCAAGGGCCGGCTGTCACTCACGCGCCAGGAGCTGATGCACCGCTCTGGTGAGCGCGTGCCCGTGAACATGACGGCCTCCATCGTCTACGAGGGCGGCCGCGAGTCCTTCACCGTGGGCATCTTCACGGATCTCCGGGACCGGATGCAGCTGGAGCGCAAGCTGTCCGACGTGGAGACGCGGCTGGAGGAGAGCGAGAAGAACGCCGTCATCGTCGCGCTCGCAGGCACCGCGGCCCACGAACTCAACCAGCCCCTCACCTCCGTGATGGGCTACGCGGAGCTGCTCAAGCGCAAGCTCAAGGAGGAGGACTTCGCCTGGAGGCCGGTGGACATCATCTACCGCGAGGCGGAGCGCATGGCGGAGATCGTCCGGAAGATTGGAAAGATCACCCGCTACGAGACGAAGTCGTACGTGGGGACGCAGCAGATCCTCGACCTCGACAAGGCCAGCTCCCATGAAGAGTGAGGTCCGCGCCGTGCGTCCGTCCGGAAATCTGGCCCCCGACGCCTTCCAGGCCTTCTTCGACGCGCTGGATGAGCCCGCCGCCGTCTGCGACGTGTCCCTGCGCATCGCGGCCGTGAACCCCGCGCTGCGCCGCTTCTGCGCCACGCACGAAATCAGCGTGGACCTGGTGGCCGAGGCCCTGGCGAGCGCCGTCGCGCCGGAGGACGGGCAGTCCCACGAGTTCGACCTCGTGCTCCAGAGCGGCACGTCGCTGGTGCTCACCCTGTCGCGCCGGGCGGACACCGTGGCGGTGCGCGCCCGCGTGGACACCGAAATCATCAGCGGCCGCCTGGTGGTGGCGGAGCGGGCCCTCCTGGAGCAGGCGCGCACCGAAGGCGTGCTCCTGGACCTGGGCCGCAGCGTGGCGGAAGCCGGCGGCGAGGAGGAGCTGGTGGCCGCGGTGGCGCGCGGCGTGAAGGAGCTCTTCCCCGGCCGTTCCTTCTGCATCCGCATCGTGGACGCGCGCACCGGAGGCCTCACGTCGCTCTACGCGGAAGGCCGCCTCAAGGAGGGCGCGCACGAACCGCTGGTCCTCTTCCAGCGCTCGGTGGAGAAGACCAACCTCACGCTGACGGCGCTGCCCCAGGGGCGGGTGACCATCTCCGAAGAGGTGCCGCTGCTCTTCCACGGCAGCACCCGCGCGGTAAGCGCCCCGCTGGTCGCGAGCGGCCAGCTCTTCGGCGCCATCAACATGGAGTACCCGGAGGGCCTGGACGCGGACCCCGCGCACGACGAGCGCGTGCTGCTCCAGTTGGCCAGCCAGGTCGCCGTCGCGGTGAAGAACGCGAAGCTCATCGACGAGCTGACGTTCGTGCGCAAGTACCTGGAGGAGCTGCTGGAGAAGGCCAACGCGCTCATCCTGGTGGTGAACCGGGACAAGCAGGTGGTGGTCTTCAATCAGGCGCTGAGCGCGCTCACCGGCCTCACCAAGGAGCAGGTGCTGGGGCGGGATTTGTCCTCGCTGGTGGCGGACAGCGAGCAGCTGCGGCTGGCGCCCGTGCTGGCGGCGGCCATGCGCGGCGAGTCCGTGAACAACTTCGAGACGCGCCTGCTCACCCGCGACGGCGGCGAGGTGCGCGTGTCCTTCGCCACCTCCTCCATGCAAACCCAGCCGGGTGAAGTGGAGGGCGTCATCGCCATCGGCCAGGACGTCACGGTGGTGAAGGAGCTGGAGAAGCGCATCATCCACGCGGAGAAGCTGGCCTCCATCGGGCAGCTCGCGGCCAGCGTGGTGCATGAAATCAACAACCCGATGACGGCGGTGGCCACCTACGCGGACGCGCTCCTGCAGCGCTCGCGGATGACGCCGGGCGCGAACCCCGCGGACCAGGAGAAGCTGAAGAAAATCCTGGAGAGCAGCCACCGCATCCTGCGCTTCACCCGCGACCTGGTGAGCTACGCGCGGCCCGCGCAGGACCGGCCGGAGCGCGTGTCACTCAACGCCGTCGTGGACATGGCGGTGGGCTTCTGCGAGCACGTCGTCTCCCAGGCCCGCGTCAGCGTGCAGCGCGAATACGCGAGCGACGTGCCGCCCCTGGCCGCCGTGCGGGCCAACCTGGTGCAGGTGTTCGTCAACCTCATCACCAACGCCTGCCACGCCATGCAGCCCGGCGGAGGGGTGTACCTGTCCACGCTTCAGGAGGGCCCGGAGGCGGTGGTGCGCGTGCGCGACACCGGCACCGGCATCGAGCAGCGCAACCTGTCGCGCATCTTCGAGCCCTTCTTCACCACCAAGCCCGAAGGGCGCGGCACCGGCCTGGGCCTGTCCATCTGCCAGGGCATCGTGGAGAACCACGGCGGACGCCTCACCGTGGAGAGCACGCTGGGGCAGGGCACCACCTTCACGGTGCGGCTGCCCCTGGCCGCGGATTGAGCGCGAGCGGTGCGGGGCGCTTCAGCCCTCGCCGCTCTCGTCGTCCAGCTCGCGCCGGAACTCCTCGTTCGTGAGCAGGCCCTTGCGCGCCATGATGCGCATCAGCGCCCAGAAGCGGCGCTCCAGCTCCTCCAGCCGGTCCGGCTCCTCGCGCGCCGCCTGGCCGAAGAGGTAGTCCAGGTCGTCCAGCACGCCGCCCCCACCGGACGCCGGAGCCCGCGGCTTGCCCTTGTCCACCGCGCCGCCGCGCTTGCGCTTCGCCTGCTCCTCGCGCTCGCGGATGAGGTCCGCCAACGACGTGCGCTGCGTCTTCTCCGACGCGGGCAGCTCCTCGCCGACGATGACCTCCTCGTCGTCCTCCACCACGGCCGGCCGCGCGGGCGCCGGAGCGGCCCTTGCGGGCGGACGCGCCGGAGCGGGGCGGGGACCCGTGGCCACGGGGACCTTGTGGTAGTAGCGCAGGATGGCGCCGCGCACCGCGGACAGCGCCGTCACCCGGCCGCTGACCTTCAGTCCGCTGGTGAACTCAATCTCTTCAATGGCTGTGATGTTCAGCGGATCAGCCATGGCCACCACCAGCTGGCGCTTGCCGCCCACGCTCTCCAACGCGTAGGGGAACAGGTCGTGCTGTTCGCAGAAGCGCGCGCGCAGCAGGTGCACCGCCGCCCAGTCCGGGGTGATCGCCGCCAGGTCCACCTGCGGCATCCCCAGCGCCTCGCTCAGCGCCTGCGCGAGCGTGGCCTCCGTGATGGCGCCCTGACCGATGAGCGTCACGCCCAACCGCTGCCGCGTCTGCCGCTGCGCCGCGAGCCCCGCCTCCAACTGCTCGGGGGTGATCGCGCCGCGTTCCACGAGCAGCTCACCAATGCGCTTCCTGGCCATGGTTTCCCCGCCTAACACGTCACCCGAAGGTGCCCAAATCGCTGGCACGCCTGTTGCGCAAGCCGCTGGAAAGGGCCTGGTACTTGCCCTGTGGAGCGACTTGGCAAGCCGCGAGCCAACGCAAAATTCCTGTGAGATTTCAGTAACTAACGCTGAGGGTGCCTGCCTTGACACGCCTGGGAGCGGTTCCTAGACTCGGCGCCACCGTGATCCAAAATTCCTGCTGCTGACCTGGGTGGATGTCCACCCGGCCGGTAGCAGTGCGGAACGGCTCGCAAGCGCGCGCCGCGCCGCCCATCTGGAGGCTTTCCGTGATGAACCTGGGGTTCGTAGCCAATCTGTCCGTTCTCGCCAACGCCGGCGGAAGCAATGAGACCTTCCTGCAGGAGCTGGGGCGCCGCTGGGAATCCGGTCAGGCCGGCATGTACCCCATCGCGGTCTGCCTGGTGGTCGCGCTCTCCATCATCATCGAGCGCAGCATCGTCCTGTTCGGCAAGGCCTCCATCAACAAGGAAGGCTTCCTGCGCGGCCTGAAGAAGCACATCTACGCGGGCGACCTGGACAAGGCCATCAACTACGTGGCCGGCCAGAAGAACACGCCGCTGACCAACGTCATCAAGGCCGGTCTGATGAACGTGCCGAAGGGCCAGGAAGAGGTCCAGGCGGCGCTCGACGAGGCCAGCCTGCGTGAGACGCCCCGCCTGGAGGCTCGTACGGGCTACCTGGCGATGCTCGGCAACGCGGCGATGCTCGCCGGCCTCCTGGGCACGGTGAACGGTCTCATCACCTGCTTCGAGGCCGTGGCGAACGTGAACCCGGCCGACAAGGCGACCATTCTGGCGAACGGCATCTCGGAAGCCATGAACTGCACGGGCTTCGGTCTGCTCACGGCCATCCCGGCGCTGATCGCCTTCTCCGTGCTGATGGGCCGCACCCAGGGCCTCATCAACGACATCAACGAGACCAGCGTCTCCGTGCTGAACCTCATCGTGGCCAACCGCGACAAGTTCAAGAACCTGAACATCCCCGCGTCCGCCCACGCGCACGCCGAGGAGTAGTTCTCCTCACGGCAGCGCCGGTTTGGAACCGGATGTACCGGCGCGCTGTCTGGTAGCCCCGAAGTGGTGGACCCAGACAGGCGCGTCCGTTCCCAGAGTCTTCTTGAACGTCGTTCGTGCGCGAAGAGCGCGGTAGAGCAGGGAGGTAGTCGCCATGGCCGGCGGAATGGACCTGGGCACAGGTGGGAAGGGTGGCAAGAAGCCGCTCGATACCGCCATCAACATGGTGCCCTTCATCGACCTGATGGCAGTGACCATCAGCTTCCTCATCATGACGGCGGTCTGGACCCAGATTGGCCGTCTCCAGGTGTCGCAGGCCGGCGGGGCCTCCACGGACGAACAGCAGGAGGAGGAGAAGACCAAGACGGTCCAGCTCACCCTCCTGGTGTCCGCCACGGAGATGCGCCTCACCGCCGACCAGAGCTCCTTCGACCCCATTCCCCTCACCCGGGATGACAAGGGCCGGCCGGACCTGACCAAGCTGGTGGCGCGCTTCAAGGAGTTGAAGGCGCAGCTGCCGGACCAGTCCGCCATCACCCTTCAGACCGAGGACCTGGTCCGCTACGAGGACCTGGTCCGCATCATCGACGAGTGCATCGGCTCCGGGTTGCCCCAGGTGTCGGTCTCCGCGGCGATGGGCTAACAGGAGAGCACCCAAGCCATGGGCATCAAGGTTCCCGGTAAGCGGTACGGCAAGCGGCTGGAGCACTCCAAGGTCTTCGGCCACGGCGGTCACGGCAAGAAGAACGGCAACGCGGACCTGCTCATCACCCCGCTCGTCGACATGTTCGTCATCATCGTGCTCTTCCTCATCGCGAACTTCTCCGCGACGGGCGAGGTGCTGATGATGACCAAGGACATCGTCCTTCCCGAAGCCGTCAACGTGAAGGAAGTGGAGATGCACCCGGTGGTGATGGTGTCCAACGACCAGGTCAGCGTGTCGGGCACCATCGTGGGCCGGGTGGAGGACCTCACCAAGGACGAGTACCTCAACATCCCCGCGCTGGAAGAGAAGCTGCGGGACATGAAGAAGCAGTTCGAGGACCTGCACTCCATGGCCGGCGGTGGCGAAACCTTCAAGGGTGACGTCAACATCCAGGCCAACAAGGACGTTCAGTTCAAGGTCATCAAGCGGGTGATGTTCAGCTGCGCCACGGCCGGCTACAACAACATCAACTTCGCCGTCATCCAGGCCGGTGGCGCCGCGGCCGGTGAGAAGACCGCCGCCGCCGCCCCGTAACAAAGCTTCGCGGCGGATCCCGGCCGGTTCCGGGATCCGCGCTTTACAAAAGACGCCCTGACCCTGCATGGGTCGGGGCGTTCGCGTTTTTGCAAAGAAAGGCTCTCCGCCGTCATGCGCCTGCGCGCCGTGCTCTTCGACCTGGATGGGACGCTGGTGGACTCGCTGGGGGACATCGCCACGGCGATGAACCACGCGCTCACGCAGCACGGCCTGCCGCCGCACCCGGAGGCCGCCTACCTGCGCTTCGTGGGGGAGGGCGTGGCGAAGCTCGCGGAGCGGGCCACGGGCGGGGCGCCGGCCGCGCTCCAGGGGCAGGTGCTGGCCACCTACCACGCCTACTACGACACCCACCTGTTCGACCGGACGTGCGCCTACCCGGGCGTGGAGGCCGCGCTCGCGGAGCTGGCGGCGGAAGGCATCCGGCTGGGCGTGCTCAGCAACAAGTCCGACGACTTCGTGAAGCGGCTGGCGGCGCGGCTCCTGCCGGGGGTGACGTTCACGGCCGTATACGGCGAGCGGCCGGGCATCCCGCGCAAGCCGGACCCCACCGCGGCGCTGGCCCTGGCGGCGGAGCTGGGCGTGGCGCCGGACGCGTGCGGCTTCGTGGGGGACACCTCCGTGGACATGGACACCGCGAAGGCCGCGGGCATGTACGGCGTGGGCGTCACCTGGGGCTTCCGCACGGCGGAGGAGCTGCACGCGCACGGGGCTCGCGCGGTGGTCTCCTCGGCGGGCGAGCTGCTGGCCGCGCTCCGGACCGCGGCCCCCTGAGAAAGCGGAAGGGGCCGCCTCCTTCGCGTGAGCGTAAGGAGAACGGCCCCTGGGTTACCGCAAGGTGGCTTCGTGGATCAGGCGGCCACGGCGAGGTTCGACTTGGACTGCTCCGCGGCTGCGTCCACCGCGGGCGGGCGGCTCAGCATCTTGAGCATCCGGTAGTGCGACGCCACGGCGCTGCGGAAGGTCTTCGCCTCGATGTAGGGCAGGCCGTGCTCGTGGGCGGTGGCCTGCACGATTTCGCTCAGGGCCGGGTAGTGGATGCTGCACACCTTGGGGAACAGGTGGTGCTCCACCTGGAAGTTGAGCCCGCCCACGTACCAGCTCAGCAGGCGGTTCTTGCGGGCGAAGTTCGCGGTGGTGCGCAGCTGGTGCACCATCCACGCGTCCTCCACCTTGCCCTCCGTGTCAGGCAGGGGGAACTCCGCGTCCTCCACCACGTGGGCCAACTGGAAGACGATGCCCAGGATGAAGCCCGCCGTCATGTGCATGGCCAGCTGCCCCACCACGAACTGCCACCAGGTCACGTCCAGCACCAGCCACGGAATCACCAGCGTCCAGCCGTAGTACACGGCCTTCATCGCAATCAGGCGGGCCCACTCGGCCGGCGCGTGCTTCTTGTCCTTGTAGGGGCCCAGGTCCTTCTGGAAGAAGTACTTGTAGTCCTTGGCGAACACCCAGAAGACGGTGGTCAGCGAGTAGGCCACGAACGCGTACAGGTGCTGGAAGCGGTGGTACGCCTTCCACTCGCTGTGCGGCGACAGCCGCAGCTGCGGGCTCACCGTCAGGTCCTCGTCCATGCCCTGGATGTTGGTGTAGGTGTGGTGGAGGACGTTGTGGGTGATGCGCCACATGTAGCTGTTCGCCCCGATGACGTCGAACGCGAGGCCCACCACCGCGTTCGCCCGCGCGTCGTCGCTGTAGGAGCCGTGCACGCCGTCATGGCCGATGCAGAAGCCGATGCCCGCGATGGCCACGCCCATCAGCACCGCCAGGCCCAGCATGCCCCAGGCGTTGAAGTAGCCGCTGAGCAGCAGGCCGTAGACGCCCCCCGTGAAGCCCATGATGGAGAGGGCCTTCACGTACATGGCCTTGTTGGCCCGCTGCGAGAGGTTCCGGGTCTCGAAGTACTCGGAGACGCGCCGCTTCAGGTCTTCCGCGAAAGAGGCATCGCGCTGGCCAAAGGTCACACGGGTCGGGTTTGTCACTGGGAGGGACGCCTCACGGGAGGGGACGGCAGGGTGGAGCGGTACGGCGGGCTCCACGATAGGACACGTCCAGGCGGAAGTGTTCGGGGGTAGAAACTATTCCAAAACACCGCCGGGCCCGAAACCTGTTACCCCTGGTTGCCTGGAGCGTCAGCCAGCGGGAAATGTACCGCCCCGAGAAGGCGTTTCACCCCGAGATCGAGGTTGTTACCTTCGTCGGCGTGAGGGAGACCGGGAGTGGTTCCCGGCTCGACTTCATGCCTGTTCAGGGTTAAGGCGCGGTCTTCGCCCCAAAATATGGGGGCGGGCAGTCCGGCGATTTCGCAGGGTTGCCAGTGGGACAAGGAAGCAGATCATGGCAAGTGGTACGGTGAAGTGGTTCAATGATGCGAAGGGCTTTGGTTTCATCACGCAGGACAGCGGTGGTCCGGACGTGTTCTGCCATCACACGGCCATCCAGTCGGACGGCTTCCGCACCCTGGCCGAGGGCCAGAAGGTGGAGTTCGAGGTGAAGAAGGGCCCCAAGGGGCTCCAGGCGGAGAACGTCCGCCCGGTCGGCTGAGCCTACCGGCTCGGCTGCTCTTCACGCATCCACGAGGTCCGGCCTTGACGGGGCCGGGCCTCTTTTTCGGCCAATGTTTTCCAGGAGGTTCCATGCAGGGAAGGTCCACGAAGCGGCAGAAGGAGATGGCGCGCGCGCAGAAGCAGCGCGAGAAGGACGCCAAGAAGGCCGGGCGCAAGACCGAGAAGGACCAGCGTCCGACTCGCGGGCCGGGCGAAGAAGATCCCGACATCGCCGGTATCATCCCGGGCCCGCAGCCGTTGCCCGACGCGTTCAACACCTGAGGTTGATGCAACGACACCGCCCCGGCCCATGAGGGCACCGGGGCGGCGGTGGGCAAGGGGCCGGTGGGCCCCTTTTTCATGTCCGCGCTCGTTCGGGCTCCCGAGCTCCGGAATCGCGTGACCAGCCCATGCCGTATCTCATCCGCTCCTTGTCCTCGGCGCGGTTGTAGGCGGTGGCCGCGGCGATGACGTGGCACACCCAGCCGAGGATGCCGCCCGTGCCCAGCCAGAAGCCGGGGGTGATGATGAGCCAGAAGACCCCGCGCAGGATGTCACCGTTGTAGATCTGCCCCACGCCGGGGATGAAGAACGACAGCAGCGCAGCAAGACCGGGACGCGACATGGATTTCGTTCCTCCTTGCCCCTTCCTACGGCCCCCAAGGGTGTCCATTGCATCCCCTGCCGGACACCGCCTGCCCGCCGGGCGGGCGTCCTGGCGGATGGGGTGCAACGCACCGCGGTCCCCGCTAGCATGACGCATGTTCCTCCGGCCCTGGTGTCACGGCCTGGAAGGGACGGGGGGATTCATCATCCAAGGTCGTCCTCAGGCCCGTGTGGCGGCGTTCCCGGTCCGGGGCCTCGTGGAGGTCCTCGCGCTGGCGGCGGTGTACCTGGTGGCCGCGAGAGTGGCCCTGTCGCTGGCCGCGGAGCAGAGCCACATCTGTCCCGTGTGGTTGCCGTCGGGCGTCGCCCTGGGTGGGCTGCTGCTCCTGGGCGTGTCGCGCTGGCCCGCGGTGGCGCTGGGCGCGGGCGCGGTGGCGTACGCCATGGGGGTGACCCCGGGGGTGGGGCTGTCCGTCGTGCTGGGCTCCACGCTGGAGGCGGTGCTGCCGGCGCTGCTGTTCCAACGGATGGGGGGCGCGAGGGAGCTGCACCGCGTGCGCGACGTGGTGTGGCTGGGCGCGGGCGCGGGGCTGGGAGCGCTCCTGGGCTCTGGGCTGGGCACGCTGGGGCTCGTGCTGGGCGGGGTGGTGCCCGCCCAGCAGTGGGGCGCTTCCGGCTGGCTGTGGTGGATGGCGGACCTGCTGGGCATGCTGCTGGTGACACCGGTGCTGCTCTTGCGCAGGCCGCGGCGCATGGCGCGCTCGTGGGAAGCGCTGCTGCTCACGGCGCTGACGGTGATGGTGTGCGTGGGCGTCTTCGCCTTCCCTCGGCCGGGCTCCGGCGCGGCGCACGCGATGACGTTCCTGCTCTTCCCGCTGATGGCCTGGGCGGCCCTGGGCTTCGGGCAGCGGGGGGCGGCGCTGTCCTCGCTCTCCATCGCGCTGGCGGCCATCGCCGGCACGGCGCGGGAGCTGGGCCCGTTCTTCACGGTGGACCTGCCGCACCGGGGGCTGGTGGTGCTGCAGCTCTTCATCGGCATCACCGCGCTGACGGGCCTGCTGCTCGCGGCGGCGCGCGCGGAGCGCCGCCAGGCGGTGGAGTTGCTGGAGTTGTTGGCCACCACCGTGCGCGCGGTGCACGAGGGCGTGCTCATCTGCGAGGTGCGCGAGTCGGGCGGCCTTCACACCGTCTTCGTCAACGAGGCCCTGTGCGCGCTGGTGGGCCGGCGGCGCGAGGAACTCGTCGGCGCGGCGCCCGGGGAGCTGCTGGCGTCCGCGGACGGCGGGGACCGGCAGCGGCTGTTGGAGGCGCTGCGCGAGGAGCGTTCGCTGCGCGCGGAGGTGGTGCTGACGCGGCCGGACGGCACGCGGGTGTGGAGCGAGATGCAGCTGTCCCCGGTGCGCGCCAACGGCCAGGCCGTGACGCACTTCGTGGCGACCCACCGCGACGTCACCGCGACCAAGGAGCTGCAGGCGCGGCTGGTGGCCGCCGAGCGCGTGGCGGCCGTGGGCACGCTGGCCGCGGGCGTGGGCCATGAAATCAACAACCCCCTGGCCTACCTGGCGCTGAACCTGGAGGCCGCCCGGAAGAATCTGGCGGCGAGCCTCGCGGCGGAAGGGGCGCAGCCTCCGTCTGGGGTGCGCGACGCGCTCTCCAGCGTGCGCGGGGCCCAGGAGGGCGCGGAGCGCATCCGCCTCATCGTCCGGGACCTGCAGGTGTTCAGCCGCGAGGACGCGCCGGAGCGTGGACTGGTGGACCTGAACGCGCTGGTGCCGCCCGCGGTGCGCGTGGTGCTTCACGCCCTGCGCTCGCGCGCGCGGCTGGTGGAGGACTTCGGACCGGTGCCGCGCGTGATGGGCAGCGAGGCGCGGTTGGGGCAGGTGTTGCTCAACCTGCTGGTGAACGCCCTGCAGGCCATCCCGGAAGGGGACCCTGGCCGCCACGAGGTGCGCGTGCGCACCCGCACGGACGCGTCCGGCCATGCGCGCGTGGAGGTGGAGGACACGGGCGGCGGCATCCCGCCGGACGTGCTGCCGCGCATCTTCGACCCGTTCTTCACCACCAAGGGGAGCGACGAGGGCACCGGCCTGGGGCTCGCCATCTGTCAGCAGATTGTCCGCACGCACGGGGGCGAACTGAGCGTGCACAGCGTGCCGGGCCAGGGCGCCACCTTCACGCTGCTCCTGCCGCCCGCGCCCGTGCAGAGCGCGGGGAGTCCGCCGTCGCTGCACACGGTGGCGCGCGGCGAGGAGGCTTCACCGGAGCTGTCTCCGGAGCCGACACCGGAGCTGTCGGGGCCGGAGACGGCGGCCTCCGGGCGGCGCGGGCGGGTGCTCATCGTGGACGACGAGCCCCGGCTGGCGCAGTCCATGCGCCTGCTCCTGGAGCCTGCCCACGAGGTCGTCACCGTCACGCGCGGCGAGGACGCGCTGGCGAAGGTGGCCGCGGGCGAGTCCTTCGACGTGGTGCTGTGCGACCTTCAGATGCCGGGCATGGACGGCATCGCGGTGTACCGGTGGCTCCAGCAGGAGGCGCCCGCGCTGGCGTCTCGGATGGTGTTCATCTCCGGAGGTGCGTCATCCCCGGAGGCGCGCGCGTTCGTGGAGACGGTGGCCCTCCAGGTGCTGGAGAAGCCGGTGCGCCCGGACGTGCTGCTGTCCACGGTGGAGGCGGTGCTGGAGGGCAGCGCCCCAAAGCTGGCGGTGGGCGGTACGCGCCGCGGCCAGGCCCGCTGAGTCAGCTCAGACGCGCAGCCACTTGCGCGCGGTGGGGCCGAAGAAGCGCACCACTCCGCCCACCAGGAAGAAGCGCACCGAGCGGCCGATGATGGACGCCAGCAGGAAGCGCTCCAGCGGCACCGACACCAGGCCGCTGCCGATGGCGACGATCTTGAACGGCGTGGGCAGGATGGAGCACAGGAGCGCCAGCACCCAGAAGTTCTGGCCCAGCAGCTCGCCCACCGTGCCGGACACGCCGAAGCGGTCCACTCGCACGTTCAGGTCGATGTGCAGCAGCTGCGTGATGCCCTCGCCCACGAACGCCCCCAGGCCGTAGCCGATGAGGCCGCCCACCAGGCTCGCCAGGGTGCCCAGCAGGCAGTAGCGCACCCACTTCTTCGGCTGGGCCAGGACCATGGGGACCAGCACCGCGAAGGGCGGGATGGGGAAGACGGAGCCATCCACCACCGACACCGCCATCATCGTGGCGAGCGCGTGCGGGGTGGAGGAGGCGGCCTCCACGCGCAGGTACAGCCGGCGGTACCAGGACAGCTTCGGGGCGTCAGCGGCCGGGGAGGCCGGGGAGGTCTGGGGGGAAGGCTCGGTAGAGGACATTCGGGGGCGCACCCTAGCGGAACCCGGGGCCCTTGCCACCGGGACCCCGGGCCCGGGCGCCTGCCTGATTGGAATGCGCCCCATGCCCCGGGGGCTTACACACGGGGAAGGGTGACCATGACCGCACAAGAAACCGTGGAACGCGCCGCCGGTGCGCTGAAGGTGTTTCCCCTGCCGTCGGCGGTCCTGTTCCCGCACACCGTGATTCCCCTGCACATCTTCGAGCCGCGCTACCGGGCGCTGGTGAAGGACGCCCTCGCCACGGACCGGGTGCTGGCGCTGGGCCAGCTGGAGCCGGGCTGGGAGGGCAACTACGAGGGCCGTCCCCCGCTGCAACCCCTGATGTGCGCGGGCGTCATCGTCTGGGACGAACAGGTGGAGGACGGGCGCTACAACATCCTCCTGCAGGGCGTCAGCCGCGTACAGATGGTGAAGGAGCTGTCGCCGGACACGCTCTACCGCCAGGTGCGCGCCCAGGTGCTGGCGGATCCGCTCTACACCGGGCCGGAGGAGGAGCAGCTGCGCCAGGCCGTCTTCGAGCTGGCGGGCAGGGTGCCGCCCTCGTTCGCGGAGAGCCTGCTGCCGGTGGCCGCCCGCGCCGGTGGGGGGATGCTGGCGGACGTGGTGGCGTCCGCGCTGGTGCCGGAGCCCGGACGGCGCCAGGAGCTGCTGGGCGAACTGGACGTGCGCCGCCGCCTGGAGCAGGTGCTGGTGGACGTGAGCGACCTCTTGAGCCAGTTGCAGCCGGTGCGCCCCAGCGGACCGCTGAACTAGCCAGAGGCCCTCCCGGCCGGGGGAACTGAACGCCCCGGGGCCCGGGGCCGCATCATCCGCTTGCCCTGGCCCCCCCATGCGCGCATTGCTCGGGGGCGTCACGCCTTCTTGAGGGAGAGCGACGCACCATGCGGCTCGTGAAGATTGGCATCGCCAGCGTCAACACCACCGTGGGCGCCTTCCAGGCGAACACCGACCGGGTGCTGGACCTGGCGAGGAAGATGGCGGCGGACGACGTCACGCTGGGCGTCTTCCCCGAACAGGTGATTGCCGGCTACCCCGCGGAGGACCTGGTCCAGTGGCAGGGCTTCATCGACCACCAGTGGCCGGAGCTGGAGCGCTTCGCGAGGGAGACCGCGGCGCTGCCGCTGGTGAGCATCCTGGGCGTGGGCGTGGCCCACCAGGGCGTGCGCCTCAACTGCGCCGCGGTGGTGGCGGGCGGCAAGGTCCTGGGCCTGGTGCCGAAGGAGAAGCTGCCCACGTACAACGTCTTCTACGAGGGCCGCACCTTCGGCCACGGCCAGCCGGGAATGGCGGAGACGCACCGGGGCGTGCCGCTGGGTGACTCCCTCTTCCAGTTCGACTTCGGCACGCTGGCGCCAGAGGTGTGCGAGGACATCTGGAGCGCGGACGGCCCCATGCGCCGGCGCGCGTACTCCGGCGGCGAGCTGGTGGTGAACCTGTCCGCGTCCCCCTTCCGGCTGGGCTTCTGGGAGACGCGCCGCGAACTCATCGCCACGCGCGCGTCCGACCACCAGGTCACCATCGCGTACGCGAACGCGGTGGGCAGCAACGACGGCCTCATCTTCGACGGCGGCGGCTTCATCAACCAGAACGGCCGCCACGTGCTGGAGACGCCGCGCTTCCAGCAGGGCTTCAGCTCCGCCGTGGTGGACCTGGACCGCACGCTGCGCCTGCGCACGGAGAACACCACCTGGCGCGTGGACCGCGAGGACTGGGTGACGGCCGGTGGCAGGAAGGTGCCCACCCTGGACTGCACGCAGGCGGTGAAGACGCAGCGCCAGAAGCTGACGTATCCCGTGCCCGCGCACCGCAGCTTCTTCCTGCCCGCGCCGGACACCCGCCGCACCGCGCGCGTGGCGCTGTGCGAGGACATCCTGGACGCGCTGTCGCTGGGCGTGGGCGACTACTTCGAGAAGACGCGCGCCTTCAAGCTGTTCGGCATCGCGCTGTCGGGCGGACGGGACTCGCTGCTCACGCTGCTCGTCGCGCACCGGTACGCGAAGCGCGCGCGGCCGGACAACCCGGGCTCGCTCATCCAGGCGTTCTACATGCCCAGCCCGTACTCCAGTCAGCAGACGCGCGACGCGGCGGAGACCATCGCGCGCGAATTGGGCGTGCCCTTCCAGGTGGTCTCCATCGAAGAGGCCTTCGAGCGGGAGAAGGCCGCCGCCCAGACGATGCTGGGCGAGACGAAGCTCACCCCCATCACCGAGCAGAACATCCAGGCCCGCATCCGCGCCCAGCGCATGTGGAACTGGAGCAACTCCTGCGGCGGCCTGTTCCTGCAGACGGGCAACATGAGCGAGAAGTCCGTGGGCTACACCACCATCGGCGGCGACCTGATGGGCGCGCTCGCGGTCATCGCCAACGTGCCCAAGACGGTGGTGATGTACCTGCTGGACTACCTGCAGGAGACCACCGGCTACGAGGGCATCCGCAAGGTGCTGGCCAAGCCCGCCGGTCCGGAGCTGGCGCACGATCAGGTGGGTGAGGAGGAACTCATGCCCTTCCCCATCCTGGACGCGTGCTTCTACCTGCACGCGGGCGAGAAGCTCACCCCGTCGGAGATGCGCACCGCGCTCACCGCGATGTTCCCGGAGGTGGATGCGGACCGGCTGGGCGGGTACGTGGACCGCTTCGTGCGCCTGTTCCATCAGTCCATCTACAAGTGGGTGCAGGCGCCGCTGTCGCTGCACATCGGCAATCTGGATCTGGACCGTGAGCGCGCGCTGCAATTGCCTGTCGTCACCGGTTCGGCCTGGCTGCGCAAAGCCTGACGGATGTTGATGGATGTCTGTTTTTGACGGTGGATAGGGGGGCGTCCGAGCCCTCCGTCCCCGTGAAGTGGCTCTGAAACCACGCCTTCACCTTTGGGGGGCAGGCGGGCAGGCCAGCTGTCTTTGACGGTCCGCGCAAGGCTTGCCGGATGTCCCGCTCAAGACAACCTTCATGTCAGTCAGTCGACGATGGAGGGTTGGATGAAAGCGAAGATTCTGGCGGGCGCCATCGCGGCGCTCATGTATGGGACGGGCGCGGGTGCGGCGGAGAAGGATTGCCCTCCAGGGCAGGCCGCTGTTCCCAAGGACACGCAGAACAAGGACACGACGGCGCAATCCTCTCAGGGTGGGGTCCAGGAGGAGGACCTCGTTATCGAGGAGGCGCCGGTGGATGAATCGCTTCAGGGCACGGGCGGCAGCGGCTCGTCCGGGTCGATCAATGACTCCTCGAAGAGCAGCAAGGACCTGAGCGGCTCCAGCGGCACGGGCGGCAGCGGCGTGGTCTACCTGAACACGCCGATGCGCTGCGAGCCGGTGAACCCGCAAGGGGTGGGCGGCAGTGGCTCCAGCGGCACCATGCCGCAGAACGAACCGATCGCGCCGCCTCCCCCGGCGCCGCCTCCCGCGGCGGCGCCTCCTGCTCCGCCTCCGCCTCCGTCCGGCACGAGCAGCGGCGGCATGAGCCAGAGCGAGAGCGCGCCGTACGGCCATGAGGCCACGGGCGGCAGCGGAGTGACCACGCCGCCTCCCACGAGCTACCAGCCCTCGGCGTCAGCCAATGAGGAAGTGCAGCCGCTGGAGGTGGAGAAGAAGAGCAAGAGCGACAAGAAGGGCCTGACGCTCCTCATCGGTGGCGGTGTGGAAGGTTACACCGGCGCCCTGGCTCCGCAGCTTGCCCCCGGCCCCTCCGCGGCCGTGACGGCGTCGCTCAAGCCGACGTCCGTGCTGGGTGTCGAAGTCGGCTACTCCGGCGCCTTGAACAACATCAAGAACGCCGGCTCCTTGGGCGCGGATGACGGTCCGGACCTGGTGCGCAACGGTGGCCAGGCGGCCCTGACGCTCGCCATCACGCCGACGGCGGTGCAGCCGTACCTGCTGGGCGGCATTGGCATCAGCAACTACCACTTCCGCGGCGGTGAGGCGCTCGGCTACAGCGACGACACCGTGGGCAACGTCCCGGCGGGCGTGGGCGTGCGCGGCCACTTCGGCCACTTCACCGCGGACCTGCGTGGCTACTACAACTTCCTGTTCGACAAGCAGTTCGCTCCGGACATCGATCCGGGCGGCGGCGACCCGTCGGGCGGCGGTAGCTACACGACCACGCTGAACGTGGGTGGCACGTTCTGACCTGAAGTCCATGGCAGGCGCTGACGGCGGGGTATCCGGAATCATCCGGAGCCCCGCCGTCACTTTTATTCCGGTCCGGGGCGGGGCATTCAGGGAGGCGGGAGGCTGCGCCCGGCATTAGAGTGCGCATCTTTCCAAGGGCGGATTCCCGCCTTGAGGAGCCTGGCATGAGCTTGGGAGTGGAAGACGTGAAGGTCGGGACCGGGACGGAAGCGGTCGCGGGCAAGCGGGTGACGGTGCACTACGTGGGCACCCTCACGGACGGCAAGAAGTTCGACAGCAGCCGGGACCGCGGTCAGGGCTTCACCTTCGGGCTGGGCGCGGGCCAGGTCATCCAGGGCTGGGACCAGGGCGTCGCGGGCATGAAGGTGGGCGGCGTCCGCAAGCTCACCATCCCGCCGGAGCTGGGCTACGGCTCGCGCGGCGCGGCCGGTGTGATTCCCCCCAACGCCACCCTCTTGTTCGAGGTGGAGCTGTTGGACGTTCGGTAGGAGGACTTCATGGCGACGCTCGAAATCACGAAGGACAATTTCAAGGAGACGGTGGGCAAGAGCGGCATCGTCATCCTGGACTGGTGGGCGACCTGGTGTGGTCCCTGCCGCGCGTTCGCACCCATCTTCGAGAGCACCTCCACCAAGCACGCGGACGTCGTGTTCGGGAAGATTGACACCGACGCGCAGCCGGAGCTGTCTGGTGCTTTCGAGATCCGTTCCATCCCCACGCTGATGGTGTTCCGGGACGGCATCCTCCTGTTCGAGCAGCCGGGCGCGATGCCGGCGGCGGCGCTGGAGGACCTCTTGCGGCAGGTCCGCGCGCTGAACATGGACGACGTGAAGCGCGAGGTCGAAGCGCAGCGCGCCGCGAAGGAAGCGCCCAAGGCCTGAGGTCCCGCCGGGGCCTTCCCGCGTGACGGGGAGGCCCTACGGCGCGGCGACGGTGCAGACTCCGCCGCCGTTGAGGTGCGCCTGATCCACGATGCTCTGGGTGACGAACTCCTGGAGCGTGCGCAGGGCGTAGGCGCCGGGCTGGTAGACGACAGGCTGGCCCTGGGCGTCTCGCAGCTCTCCTCCGTCCAGCCCGCGCAGGTCGAGCAGTTCCTGAGACGCCAGTCCCTCCGGCGTGATGGCGTGGTTCGCGTCCGCGGTGGCGGCGATGGCCTCGAAGCGCAGCTGCACGCCGCGGTGGGTGCCCAGCCGGTCGTAGAACATGTGCTCGGCGTGGATGGTGATCTCCGCCTCCGCCACGGAGCTCTCCGGCACGACGATGCCCTGGGTGCCGTCCACGCCGTTGATGCAGTCCACCATCCGCGCATCGACGGGGAAGCCCATGCGGAAGGTGTAGAGGCCCAGCGTGGGGTCGCGGTTCTGCGCGCGGCCCTCCACGAAGTAGCTGAAGCCGCGCTCGCGCATCATCGTCAGGTCGTCCGCTGACACGGACGTGCCCGCCACGGTGCGGGCCTCTGGAGGGCTCACGCGGAAGGCCACGCCGTAGCGCCCCGCCTCC
Organism: Corallococcus sp. AB018; assembly: GCF_003986945.1. NCBI lineage: Bacteria > Pseudomonadati > Myxococcota > Myxococcia > Myxococcales > Myxococcaceae > Corallococcus > Corallococcus sp. AB018. Next base: position 48,335 of record NZ_RAWR01000010.1, read on the forward strand.
AGGCCCGTGAGGCCGGTGAGGGGCACGTCCCCCTTCTGCACGTCCACCAGCAGGTGCTCCGTCGTCGCGTGCACGTCGCCTGCCGCGGAGGTGAGGGTGAAGTCTCCCAGGGACACCAGGTACCTGGTGAACTGCACGGACCAGCCGTCCTGGAAGAGGTGATCCGCGTAGCCGCGCTGCGTGCCGTCCCCGCCGCTCAACGACACCCGCACGTCGCCCCGCGCCACGGCGTCACCGCAGCCGGAGGCCATGAGCGCCAGCGCGCCTGGCAGCAGGCCCCGGGTCCACTTGCTTCGTCGGTTCATGCATCCGGTTGGTATTTGTAACTATGTTGCAAGTCAAGTCTGGGTTGCGATATCCACGGACGGCCGTTGGAGAGGCTGCCCGTGCCGGGTGGGCCCCGAAGGCCGAGGTCGTTGCCCGTGTTCATCCCGACGCTGGTGCTCTGGCTGTTGAGCGCGTCGCCCGAAGCGCCCGTGACGCCGCCCGTTCCCGTGGAGGCACCGCCGCCCGTGATGCCGGCGGACGTCCCGCCGTTGACGGAGGCCGTGCGGGTGCTGCTGCGGCTGACCATCGACAGCGGGGGAGAGGTGTCCCAGGTGGAGGTGCGCGAGTCCGGGGGCACCGCGTTCGACCGGGCCGCGATGTCGGCGGCCCTGCGCTGGCGCTTCGAGCCCGCGCGCCAGGGAGAAGAACCGCTGGAGGTGCGAGTGGACGTGCCGGTGATGTTCGAGCCGGTGGCCTCGTCGCCTGTGGTGGAGGTGGAGGAGCCCGCGCCCCCTCCGAAGCCGGAGCCGCCCGCGTTCTCCACCACGGTGCGGGGGCAGTCCGCCGCTCCGCCTCCGGTCGCGGTGGGCGACTTCCACATCACGGTGGGGCAGCTGGCGGACGTGCCTCGCAACTCGGCCACGGACCTGATGTTGCTGGCGCCGGGGGTGATGCTGGCCAACCACGGCGGGGAAGGGCACGCGGAGACCGTCTACCTGCGCGGCTTCGACGCGGGTGAAGGCAAGGACGTGGAGATCCGCCTGGACGGGGTGCCCCTCAACGAGGTCTCCAACGCCCACGGTCACGGCTACGCGGACACGTACTTCATCATCCCGGAGCTGGTGCAGTCGCTGCGCGTGACGGAGGGCCCGTATGATCCGTCCCAGGGCGACTTCGGTGTGGCGGGCACCGTGGAGTACCAACTGGGGCTGGAACAGCGGGGCATCACCGCGTCCGCCAGCTACGGCAGCTTCGCGTCGCGCCGGTTGTCCCTGGTGTGGGGCCCGCCCGAGTCCACCGCCGCCACCTTCGTCGGCGTGCTGCTGCGCCAGGGGCACGGCTTCGGCCCCAACCGCGCATACGCGAACGCGGGCCTGATGGCCCAGACGGAGCTGCGCCTGGGCCCGGAGACGAAGCTGCGCCTGTTCGGCGCGAGCTACGGCGCGCGCTATGGCTCCGCGGGCGTGGTGAGGGAGACGGACGTCGTGGACGCTCGGCTGCCGTGTGAGCCGGATGCGGACTCGCAGTTCTTCTGCCTCTACGACCCGAACCAGGGCGGCGCGAGCCAGCGCCACATCGCCTCCGTGGAGCTGACGTCCCGGCTGGAGCGTGGGGGCCGCTTCGTGCAGCAGGCCTTCGCCATCGCCCGGCAGATGCGCAGCCGCGAGAACTTCACCGGCTTCCTCCAGGACACGCCTCCCATCGGCGAGGCCCAGCGCGGCGACAACACGGAGCAGTCCTACCAGGGCACCACCGTGGGCCTGCGCGGCCGCTACACGCCGGGCCTCACCTGGTGGGGCCAGCCGCAGCCGGTGGAGCTGGGCTACGTGGCCCGCTACGACAACGTGCACACCCGCGCGCGGCGCCTGCGCGACAAGGGCGGCGCGCCCTACGCCACCGTGTTCGACAACCAGGTGCGCGTGACGAACCTGGGCGCGTACCTGTCCCTGCGCGGCGCGCCACTGGAATGGCTCACGCTGCGCGGCGGCGTGCGCGTGGACACGTTCCTGTTCGGCGTGGAGGACCTGAACCGGCCGGTGGAGGACCGGCAGGGAGCTCGCATCCCGGAGGAGTCCGTGGAGGCCTACGGCTTCTTCGCCAGCCCTCGCGCCAGCGCGGAGGTGCGCCTGACGCCGCGCCTCACGTGGTTGACCAGCGCGGGCCTGGGGGCGCGCTCCAGCGACGCGGCGGGCCTGTCCGACGCGGAGTTCGCGCCCTACGCGCGAGTGACATCCGGGGAGACGGGCCTGGGCTGGCGGTGGGGCGACGGTCGGTCCTCGCTGGAGCTGCGGAGCGCGGTGTTCGCCACGCGCGTGTCGCAGGACCTGGTGTTCAGCGAGACGACGGGGCGCAACCAGCCCATTGGCCCGTCGCAGCGGCTGGGCGCGTTCGGCAGCGCGCGCTTCCAGTGGGAGCAACACCTGGACGTGCAGGCGAGCCTCGCGTGGGCCCGCGCGACGCAGCCGTTGCCTGGGGCGCCCTCATGGAGGCTGTGGGACGGCGCGGTGTTGCCGTACATCCCGCAGCTGCTGGGGCGCGTGGATGCGTCTTGGCGGGGCACGGCCACCGTGGCCCGGCAGCCGGTGGGGTGGAGCGTGGCGCTGGGGCACAGCGCCATCGGGCCCAAGCCCCTGCCGTTGGATCGCTACAGCGAGTCCATCTTCCTCTTCGACGTGGCGGCCCGAGCGCGCTGGCGCGCCGTGGAGCTGGGCCTGTCCGTGGAGAACCTGCTGGACGCGCGCTGGCGGGAGTCCGAGTTCAACTACGTGTCCAACTTCCGTGGCCCCGACGCGCCCGCGTCCCTGCTGGCCACGCGCCACTTCTCCGCCGGTGCACCCCGCACCGTGCGCGGCACCCTCACCGTGTACCTGGACCTCCAGGAGGACCGGCCATGAAGCACTACTCGCGTCGTGCCTTCACGTGGATGTTGGGCGGAGCGCTCGCGGCGGGCTGTGGCCTGTCCGGCACTGGAGGTCGGAGCATCACCTTCCGCATGGGGCTGCGCACGGCGCTCGCGTCCGGTGAGTCCACCGTCGGCGCCTTCACGACCGACACCGGCTGGCGCGTGACGCTCACCACCGCGCGCCTGGTGCTGGGGCCCATCTACTTGTTCGAGAAGGCCTCGCCCCTCCAGCCCCAGGCCCTGCTGCGCCGCGTGGGAGACGTGCTGCTGCCCACCGCGCACGCGCACGAAGGGGACTTCTTCTCCGGGGGCCGCGTGCTGGGCGAGTGGGACAGGGAAGTGGTCTTCGACCTGCTCGCGGACGCAGGGCAGGCGCGCGTGTTGGGGCGCTCTCCTGGCATCGCGGGCATGGCGCGGTCGCTGTCGCTGCTGCTCCAGCCGCCGTCGAGCGCCCTGGGAGCGGAGGCGGACGTGATGCAGGGGCGTTCCCTGTTCCTGGAGGGCGTCGCGACCCAGGACTCGGCGCGCGTGCCCTTCCGCGTCGCGATGGATTTCCCGCCGCCCGTGGAGCTCCAGCGCGTGGACTTCGTGCCCATCGAGGTGGACCTGGATGACGAGGGCCTCTTCGTCCTGGAGCCACAGCCGCACCGTTGGTTCACCGGCGCGCGCTTCGAGCGGCTGACGGTGCCCGCGGATGGGACGCCGGTGGACGTGGGGACGGAGACCCAGGTGTACCGGGCGCTGAGCGTCAACGTGCGCCGCTTCGACGCGTTCACGGGCGCGTGGGAGCCCGCGGTGTGATTCACACCTGCGTCCAGAACGGCGCGAGCACCAGGTCCGCCTTGCCGAAGGGGTCGGCGCGCACGCGGTCCTCGCTCACGAAGGTGTTCAGCAGCACCCAGCGCTCGTGGTCCTGGCGGAACACCTCCACCACGCGGTGCACGGGGTTGATGATCCACGCGTGTCGGATGCCCGCGCGGGCGTAGCGCGGCAGCTTGATGGTCAGGTCCAGCTTCGCGGTGGCGGGCGAAAGCACCTCGCAGACCCAATCCGGCACGCGGTCGATGAACGAGCCATCCGGCAGTGTCGGCGGCCGTCCGCTCATCCAGCCCGCCAGGTCCGGGACGAGCACGTCCTCGCCCAACAGCAGCCGGGGCTCGGAGGTCCACCACCAGCCCTCCGGCGCGCGTCCCATGAGCGGCGTCATGCCCTGCTTGCGCGTGATGGGTGGCGACGAGACGTAGAGGATGCCATCCAGTGCTTCGCCCACCAGGTAGTGGGGCAACGTCTGCACTTCCTCGTGAGGGGCGAGCGTCCTTCGGGGAGCGGCGTGGCGCATGCGGTAGGCCTCCGGGTCCGAGAGATACCGTCACCGTAGCGGGCAGACCTTCACGCGGCATTGGACCGGCGGGGTGGCCCACCTTGTCCTGGTGGACGCACGCCCTCCCCTCGGGCTGAGGGGGATTGCTATTCGCGCTCCAGCACGAACTGGATGTGCTCCGTGGCCACGGGACCGAACTGGAACAGGTGGATCTGATCCCCCGGCTCCGACGTGAACGTCACCGTGTGCGTGATGCCGGCGCAGATGAACCGCGCGGGGGCGAGCACCGACACCACGTCCGTCCCCGACGTGTCGTTGGTGACCTTCGTGGAGACCTGCTGGTTCAGGTAGAGCGTGACGTGCTCGGCGTTCTCCGGGTCGGAGATGAAGCCCGTGTAGCCACCGAAGCCCGATTCACCCGGGCGCAGGGTGACGTCGTATCGCGCGTGGCCGGTGTGCGTATCGGGCGGGAAGTCGAAGGGCGTGCGGCCCGCGGTGACTGCCTCCGGCGTGTTGACGAGCGTGTGCGTGCAAGCGTGCTCCAGCTCCGGGTCCCGCTCGCCAGTGGTGAAGTCCAGCGCGGTGTCGCCGCCCAGCCCCACGGTGGCTGGTGACAGCGCGCGTCCGGCCGCGTCCTTCAGCGCGTCCAGCGCCAGGGCGTGGTGCGTGGAGACCTCCAGCGGCCGGGTGCTCTCCTCGGTGCGCGGCACGGTGACGGTGAGCGTGCGCGCGTCCTCGGACCAGGTGCCGGTGAGGACGCGGGCCGGGGCGGTGGTGTCCGTGCGGTCGTGCAGCGTGACCTGGGCGGCGGACGGGTCCATGGGCTCGCTGAAGGTGAGCGTCAGCACCTTGCGGAAGGCGATGACCGGCGTCTGTCCGGACGCGTCCAGGTACATCTCCAGTGGGTAGACGTCCGTCTCGCCCTCGGAAGGATGGGACGTGGTGACGGTAGCGGTGGACGCGGTCGTGCCCGCGTCGGTGCCGGTGCCCGCGTCAGAGCCCGCGTCCGTCGATGTGCCCGCGTCCGGTGTGACGATGGGGGCGTCGTCATCGCAGCCGCTCAGCGCGAGGGTGGCACAGGTGGCGAACAGGAAGGTCGCGGAGGAGAGACGCATCGAGGGGAGTCCTTCATGCATGCAGGGAAAGGCCCGCGCCGGAGCACCGTTCCGAGGTGAGATGCTCCGGCGCGGGAGCGGACCCGCTCAGGCCCGCGTCAGGGGACGGCGGTCAGCACTGCGACCCGTCGCAGTTGTCATCGATGCCGTTGCCACAGATTTCAGTGGCGCCCGGGTTGATGCTGGCGCCGGAGCCCGGCGTGTCGTTGCAGTCGAAGCGCTGCGTCGTGTAGCCGGAGGGCGGCGTGCACGCGGTGAGGACGGACGTGGCGTTGTTGCCGTACCCGTCACCGTCCGCGTCCTGGTAGTAGCGCGTGCGCGTGTCGTTGAGGAACTCCGGCACCACGGTGAGCGCGTTGCCGGACGCCGGCCCCGCCGCGAGGATGTACGTCGTGCCCGCCGTCAGGTCATAGACGGACACGTGCGTGAGCGAGCACCCCGAGGACGACACGCTGTGCGTCAGCGCGGAGGCCACCGTGGCGCTGGTGGCGCCGTTGACGACGGTGAAGGCCACGTTCTGCGTCCGGTAGAACGCGTAGGAGCCGGTGGTGGCCGGCACGTACGTCACGGAGCCCTCGGCGCCGGACGGCAGCGCCAGGTCATAGGCCTTGTGCTTCGTGCTGATGGCGGGCGCGCTGGTGACACGCGTGGCGCTCGCCGTGACGGACACGTGGTCCGTGGGGTTGCCGGAGTGGGTGCACGCGTGCGTGGTGATGCCCGTGCCCAGCGACGTGCAACCGGCCTCCAGTTCCTGTGCATCCTGCGCCTCGAAGGAGGCCTCCGGCGCCTCCTCCATCGGTCCGCAGGCCGTCAGGCCGAGCGACAACAACGCGCCCAGCGCGATGCGCTTCATCTTCAACATGGGTGTTTCCTTTCGGGATGCCGGACGCGGCGGGGTGCCAGGCGGACAGGAAGCCGCCGGTGCGTCCGGTGACCCACTCATGCCGTAAACGCAATTTGGTTGCAATAACGCTCGGTGCGATTCAGCCCATCACTGGAGGTGTTCGATGACGAGCCCGAGACTCGTGAGCGCGGTGGGGCCGAAGGTGACGGTGTACTGGACCTTGTCCGTCAGCTCGTAGCCGACCATCTGCTTCAGGCCGTCGCAGAAGCCGCCCGTGGCCTGGGTGCCCATGGGCTCCACGACGCGCTCGCCTTCCTTCACGGTGACGGCCACGTCGGGCGTGCTCAGGTAGAGGATGAAGTCACCGCTCGCCCAGGCCTTGAAGCTGAAGGTGCCCACGGACTGGCCGTTCTCCGGGCGCAGCTGGACGGTGTAGTGCGTGTGGAAGTCATCCACGCGCGGCTGCCGCTCCGGCGACGCGGTGACGGTGGCGAAGGGGCCATTGGTGACGTGCCAGCAAGCGTGCTCGCCGTTGTCCCCGAAGTCGAAGTCCGTGCGCGGCACGTAGTCCGGGTCCGCCACGCAGGACAGGTCCGATTCGCTGGCCAGGTAGCCCCGGTTGCAGTGGCACCAGTCGCCCTCAGGCTCGCGGTGGATGTGGCCGTTGGGGGCGCATGGGTCGCCCTGCTCCTGGGGCGTGTCGTCCGGGCCGGGCGAGGCGTCGTCGCCGCAGGCGGTCAGGACCGCGAGGCCGCCGGCCAGGAGGAGGGCTGGAAACGGGGTGCGCATGGGGCTGCCTCATCGGAATCCGTGATGTAGATGCAATTGAGATACAGAAGTTTTTGGATGTTGGGAAGGCCCGTGGGCCTTGGAGGTGTCCACGGGCCTTCACTCACGCGGGCCTACTCTTCGTGGTGGTCGTGGCCCGTCTCCTCGACGACGAGGAGGAACGTGGCGGGCTGGGGAACGACGGCCGCGAAGTCCAGGCGGTAGTCCACGCCGCCCTCCAGGTCGGCCGTGACGGCGGTGCGCAGGTTGCCGCAGACCTCCTGCGGGACGTGGTAGCGGCACTCGAGGCCGACCTCCTCATTCGTGGCCGCGTTGAAGACGCGGACGGCGCGGTAGCCGGAGGTGAGGAAGGCGTACTCGGTGGACTCTTCCGGCGTGAAGATGACGGAGCCCGCGTAGCCCAGCGTCCACTTCCGGTAGCTGATGGCCGGCAGGGTGACGTTGTACGCGGTGTGCCCCACGCTCACGTCCACGAAGGACGGGCCGCCATGGGGCGCGGCGGTGACGGACTCGAAGGGACCGTATTCGGCATGGATGCAGGAGTGCTCGGCGACCTCCGCCAGTTCCTCCGTGTCCTCGCAGGCGGCGAGCAGCTCCGACTGCTGGGTGACGGGGGCTTGCGACTCCGGGGCGGGAGCTTCTTCGGTACCGCAGCCGGCGAGCAGGACGACGGCGCCAGCGGCGAGCAGGGCATGCTTCAACATGGACATGGGGGCCTTGGGTGGGTACCGCGGGTGAAGGCAGGACCCGTAATAAGTGCCATAGAGATTCACATGCAATCAAGTTGCATTTAATGGGCGGTGTCCGGGGAGTGTCGTGCGGGACGGGCTGTCACCTCGATTCCACGAAGGAGGGCTGGTCCTGGGGCGCTGGCATGCCGAAGATGGGGCGCTTTTCTCCCGCAGGGCTGGAGGTGCCGTGAAATGAGAGGGCCGTCCTTCTTGTCGCGCGTCCTGGTGTTGTCCGTGCTGGTGCTCCCCGCGTTGGCGCAGGCGGGCTCGTATCTCCGGGTGGTGAGCTGGAACCTCCGCCACGAGGGATGGGCGGCCGAGCAGACCTACCTGGATGACGCGAAGCAGCTGTGGACCCAGTTCGGTGCGAACAGCAACTCGAACAATGGCTGTGACCTGGTGTTCCTCCAGGAGGTGATGGACGCGTCCGCGGCGACGGCCATCGCGACGAACCTGACGCAGGTCTCCGGGGTGTCGTGGACGGCGGTGGTGACGCCGCTCATTGGCCGGTCGTCCTACAAGGAGCACTACGCGGTGCTGTACCGGACGGACACGGTGTCGCTGCTGTCCTCCACGGTGTGGACGGACACGGGGGACCTGTTCGAGCGCGAGCCGCAGGTGGTGAAGGTGCGCCACGTGCCCACGGGCGCGGACTACACGTTCCTCAATTGGCACGCGGTGTGGGGCACGGCGGCGGACCGCACGCTGGAGGCGCAGGCCATCGACGGCGTGTTCGCGTCCGTGCAGTCGGCCAGCACCTCGGACCAGGACGTCATCCTCGTGGGCGACCACAACATGGCCTGCACCCACGCGTCCTGGAGCCAGCTGAAGGGCCTGTCGCCCGCGGTGACGTGCAAGCTGGACGTGGCCACCACCATGAACACGTCCGGGGGCTACGCCAACGCGTACGACCACTTCTGGATGCAGGACACGTACGTGACGGAGTTCTCCAGCACGGGCCGCGACTACATCGCGAACCCGCTGGACTACGTCACCCGGCTGTCGGACCACGCGCCGGTGTGGCTGTCCCTGTACTCCAACAGCGACACGGACTGATGCGCGTGAAGCGGGTCCTGGGCGGGATGTTGGTGGCGGTGCTCGTGGGCGTGGGCTTGTGGATGCTGTTGCGTCCCGAGTCCGCGTCACCGCTGGCGCCGCCATCAGCTCCTGTGTCCACGTGGGTCGAGGACGCCGGTGTGCTAGAGGCGGCTCTCCCGGTGGAGGCCGCGGCGGCCGTGGACGCGGGCCTGTGGCTGACGGCGACGTTGGAGGGGGCGCATCCGTTCGCGGGTGAGGCTCGCGTGGGTGCGGCGTTCGTCATCGAAGGGGACGAGGGGTGGTGGGAGGAGGAGAAGCGGCAGAAGGCAATCAGCCTCGTGGGTCCTTCGAGCCTGGAGGACCTGGCCAACGTGCGCGAGTGGATGACTGCGCCGGCCACCGCTTCGTCGCAGGGAGGCGTGGTGGGGCCCGTCGCCGTGCCGCCCGCGCCGCGCTACCAGGTGGTCGCGTTCGAACCGGACGGGACCTTCTGGTGGGCGGACTTCGTGCCGGGCGCGTTGCCGAAGACGGGCACGTTGAACGCGGGCGTGCTGCGAGCGAACCGGCCCACGGGCGTGAGCATCCGGCTGGACGGTGCGCGGAACATGGAGGGGGCGTTCTCCGTGCGCATCGAACGCGACGTGGATCCCCACGACGCCGAGCGGGCCAGCGCCCTTCAGCCCATGCTGGCGCTGGTGAATCCGGACCTGGGATGGGCACTCGTGAATCGCTCGCCGGTGCCACTGAGCCCGGACGCGGACACGCGCCTGGCGCCGCTGCCTCCGGACCGCGGGGTGAGGCTGTGGTTGCGCGCGCCCTCGGGGCGGGAGGGTGGCCCGGTCGAGGTGCGCCTGCGTGAAGGCACTGTGACCCCGGTGACGCTGGACGTGGCGCGGCTGTTCCCCGAAGGCCTGAGTCGCGCGGTGACCCTTCGCGGACGGGTCCTGCTGGGGAACACGTCCCGGTCCGGTGGGCGGATGGTGAGCTGGCCGGGCGGAGAGGAGCCGGTGGACGCGGACGGGCGCTTCACGATCCCCGACGTGCCGGCATGGCGAGCGACGCGCTTCAACGTCTATCGGGGACTGAAGGAGGAAGGCCGTCCGGCGGCGCCTTCGATGTGGGACTTCGACTTCACGCCAACGGAGGAGATGCAGGGCGTGGTGGACGTCGAGTGGCGCGTGCCGTTGTACCGGTGGTTGGTCGTTCGGATGGATGGCTTCACGCGAGCGCAGTTGAAGGAGCGCGTGGTGCCGCCCTATCCGGTGTACCTGCTGGAGCGTCGCGACGCGCAGGGCCTGTGGAGCGCGGTGCCTTCGCGGGAGTTTGTTCCGGAGGAGGACGGCATGGCGGTGTCCCTGCTGGAGCCCGGGACCTACCGCGTCCAGGTCGCGTCAGCGCCCTATGCGTCACGGCCCAGCAGCGTGGCGCAGATGGGCGCGGACGACACGAGCGTGGACGTGCGGCTGTCGCCAGCGCCTTCCGCCGGCCTCTCCTGTGAGGTTCACGTCACCCATCAAGGACGTCCCGTGGCGGGAGCCCTGGTGATGGTGGGCGGGAAGTACCGCTCAATGCCTCCCATGCGCGGAGAGACGGACAGCACGGGGCACTGGCGGTTGGGCGCCGTGACCTCGGACGTGCTGCCGATGTTCGTGCAGGGCGCCGGGAATGAATGGGAGGGCGACGGAGCGGAAGCCTGCCTCCGCTCGGGCGTCGTGGAGGTGCGGCTGTAGGTTCGTCAGGCGGCCGACGCCGTTAGAAGCTCGTCGGGGGCGCTGGCCAGCTCGGCGTTCTCCTCGGCGACTTCCTCGGCGGAGCGGGCCTGGACGGTCAGGGCCTGCACCCACAGCTCCAGGACATCCATCAGCGCGCTGCGCGTCTCGCCCTGGAGCGGGGCCAGCCGCTGCGCCATGCGCCCCTGCACCTGCGCATCCAGCTGATCCGCGAGCGCGCGGCCCGCGTCGGTGAGTCGCACGCGCACGCGCCGGCGATCATGCCGCACCGAGCGCTCCCGCCGCACGAGGCCGCCGTCCTCCAGCCGGTCCACCAGGCGGCTCAGGCGCGGCATGGCCAGTCCCCCCAGGCGCGTGGCGAGCACGCCCACGGGCAGCAGACTCTCCGAGCGCAGCCACCAGATCGCCTGGAGTTCCCGAGGCTCCCAGTGGGGATGGCTCAGGACGTCCAGGGGACTCTCCAGCGCGCCGCAGCGGGCCGCGTCCACGAGGAGATTCCGCCAACGCGCCACCTGCACGCGCACCTCCGCCGAGAGCTCCGTCATGCACCCCTCCCTGCCGTGAGCAAGCGCCGCGTCCGGCCCCGCGTGCGACGCATCCGGCATCCCGCGGCCCCCTGGGACCGCGAAGTCATCAACGGAAATACGTGACGGACATATCGATCTGGTTTCTGACCGGATTTTCCGCGGGGCGCTCTACTCCGCGCCCGCCGCCTTGCGCTTCGCGCTTCGCGCCTTCGCGTGCGCCTTGTCGAATCCCTCGTAGAAGCGCACGGCCTGCTCACCCACCATCTGGATGTGCTGGTTGTTGAGGTACGCGGTGATGGGCGCGGCGACGAGCGGCATCGCGCGGCCCAGCGTCGTCATGCCGCCCTTCGCGAGCAGCAGCGCCGCCAGCTTCCCCAGCACCTTCGGCCCGGAGCGGTGCAGCGGCCCCAGCCCGTTGGCGTAGCCGAACAGGTCCAACATCTCCCCGCGCGCCCGGTCCGTCTTGAGGTTCGCCTTGTAGAGCGTGGCCACGTCCGTGAGCAGGACGAGCTGCAGGTAGGCCATGAACGTCAGGTCCGCCGGCAGCGAGATGAGCCCGAACACGCCGCTCACTCCGCCGACCATGCTCGCGAGGCTCTTCTTCTCGTCCACCAGCCGCTGCGCCAGCTCCTTGGTCGTCGCGGACGGGTAGCGCTTCTCCAGCGCCGCCACTCGCACGCGCGCCCGGCCGATCTCCCCCTGGATGAGGTCCGACAGGCGCAGCGACCCCAGCTTCTTCAGCTCCGCGGGGGTCAGCTTCTTCATGAAGCCCAGCCGCTCTGTCACGCCGTCGTAGAAGGCCATGTCCTCCTCCTTGGCCGCGATGCACGCGGCCGGTCGTCTCTAGTAACCCCGCTCGGCCAGGTACAGGTCCACCAACGCGCCTTCTTCGTACCAGCCGTGTCGCATCTCCGACTTGAACCACCGCGAATCCGGACGCGCCGAGCGCACCTCCAGCTTCACCCGGTTGGGCCCCGTGTCGATGACCGCCGCGCGCGCCTTGCACGCCGCGCCCGGCTCCTCGCCGAAGCCGCCCTCCAGGCACACCTCGTCCCCCACCGACAGGCGCCGGGTGTACTCCTGGGCCAGGTAGAGGGCGTCGTCACAGCCGCTGCGCACGGAGGACTTCCCCAACGCCGCGCAGCGGTCCTGCGCGGGCGCCCGGATGACCGGCACGTTGGAGATGAACGCGTCCTCCTGGTTGGGGTCGCGCTGATACGAGCCCACCTGCTTGCACCCCGTCACCGCCACCAGGACCGTCAGGCCCGCCCACGTCCACTTCATCGCGTCATCGCCTCCGGGACGCGCGTCGCCGCGCCTCCGCGCCAACAAGGAAAGGGCGGGAAGCATGGCAGACAGGGCTGGGTGCGGCAAAAGGTGCCGGAAGGACCCGTGGGCGTCTCTACGCGATACGGCGCGCGGGCCCGGGGATTTCCTCGGTGACGCCGGGAACCGCCCGGTTCTTTCCGTCCACGAAGACGACCGTGGGCTTCCAGTGGGCGGCCTCCGCCTCCTCGACCTCCGCGAAGGTGGCCAGGATGACCAGGTCGCCCGGCTGGTTCAGGTGCGCGGCCGCGCCGTTGATGCAGATGACACCGCTGCCGGACTCGCCCTCCAGGGCGTACGTCTCCAGCCGGGTGCCGCGCGTGACGTTCCACACCGCGACCTTCTCGAAGGGGAGGATGTCCGCCGCCTTCAGCAAATCTCGGTCGATGGTCACCGAACCCTCGTAGTCGAGGTCGGCCTGGGTCACCGTCGCGCGGTGGATCTTGGACTTGAAGAGGATGCGGCGCATGGGGGGCCCTCGGGAAGCGGCGCAACCGTAACGGCTCCCCTGCCCGGGGACAACATCCCCGGTGTCCCACGCACCGCCTGCCTCCCTGCACGCCCTGCTGTTTACTTCGTGAAATTCACGAGCTGACTCAGGTTCAGGGGCACGGACTGCGCGTCCGACGTCAGGTTGCCCGTCAGGCTCACCTGCGCGTTACCACCCGAGCGCAGCGCCATGGCCGCGGAAGCGGCGCTCGCGAAGTTGATGGTGAGTGGCAGGGTCACCTGCTTCGTCCCACTTCCGTCCAGCATGCCCAGGTTGCCCGTGGAGAGGTTGCCCACGTTGGCGCCCGCCACCTTGAGCGCACCGGTGATGCCCGCCACCGGCAGGGGGAAGGCGTTGCGGTTGGTGATGGCCAGGGGGAACTCCACCGTGGCCCCGCTCAGCGTGACGTTGGTGATGCGCGGCGCCTGGAACTGCACCTGGGGAATCTTGGGGACGGGGAACGTGCCCTCCTTCTCCAGGGGGAACTTCAGCACGCCCAGCGGCGTCTGGATGCCCAGCGAACCCTGCGCCTTGAAGGCCGCCACGTCCTTGTCCAGGAACGTGGTCACCACCGGCGCGATGTCCGCGAACTTCACGTTGGCGGGGAAGACAATCTGGCTCTTGCCGTTGGACTTGAGGTTCAAGCCCTCCTTCGGCTTGCCGGCCACCAACTGCTTGCCCTCCACGAAGAAGGCGTAGTCCACCGACGCCAGCTTCAGGCCCAGGCTGTTGGGGTTGTCCAACTCGTACACCAGGTCCACCGTGGCGTCGGACAGGGAGGCGTTCGCCAGTCGGGCTGTCTTGAACTTCAGCGTGGGCTTCTTGAAGGCACCGTTGAGCAGGCTCTGCAGCGCTGCGCAGCCGGAGAGCGTGGTGAGCGACAGGGCGAAGAGGACCAGGAACGCGCGTTTCTTCATGGGCATGGGCGTAGCAGAGGACGCACCGCGTTCGCGCGGATTCAATCGCCGCGCGTGTCGGGGCCTCGACGGGTGCACCTTCGGCACTCCAATGGTATGCGCCAGGGGACTCCCCCGTGCTGGAGGTTGGCCCGCCGTGACAGGTGGCATCTTGTCTCACCCCCTCGCCGCGCTGGCGGTGCTGGCCGCGCTGTCGCTCACGGGCTGCTCCCGGTCCTCCAACGCCGAGGCCGCCCCCGCGCGGCGGATGGACCTGAAGCCGTGCCGGCTGGACGGAGTGGCCGCGCAGACGCTCTGCGGCACGCTGGAGGTCTTCGAGGACCGGGCCGCGGCGAAGGGGCGCAAAATCTCCCTGCGCGTGGTGGTGGTGCCCGCGCTCGCGTCGCAGCCGAAGGAGGACCCGTTGTTCTTCCTCGCGGGCGGCCCCGGCCAGGCGGCGTCCCGCACGCGCATCCTTCCCGCGCTGGATCGCATCCGGCGTCAGCGCGACATCGTGTTCGTGGACCAGCGCGGCACGGGGGACTCGCACCCGCTGGACTGCGAGGCGTTGAATCCCTCGCGCACGTCGCTGGCGGAGCGCTTCGAGGACCGCGAGGACGCGGACGTGATTCCCCAGTGCCGCAAGGGCTGGGACGCGGACGAGCGGCTCTACACCACGTCCATCGCCATGGACGACCTGGACGATGTGCGCGCGGCGCTGGGCTACCGGCAGGTGAACCTGTGGGGCATCTCCTACGGGACGCGCGCGGCGCTGGTGTACATGCGCCAGCACCCGGACCGCGTGCGCACCGCCATCCTGGATGGCGTGGCCCCCATGGGGCAGTACCTGCCGCTGTACGCCGCGCGCGATGGCCAGCGCGCCCTGGACCTGCTCATGGACGCGTGCGCGAAGGACGGCGTCTGCGCGAAGGCGTATCCGGACCTGCGCGCCCGCACGGAAGCGCTGCTCGCGAAGCTGGAGGCCGCCCCCGCGAAGGTGCACCTGTCGCATCCGCGCACGGGCGTGCCGGAGGACTTCACGCTCACCCGGCGCGTCTTCCTGTCGGAGCTGTTCTCGCTGCTCTACAGCCCGGACGTCGCGTCGCTGGTGCCGCTGATGCTGGACCGCGCCGCGAAGGATGACTGGACGCCCTTCGTCGCGCTGTCGTTGGGGCTCACCGACGAGGTGGCGCGCACCACCAGCCGGGGCATGTTCCTGGCGGTGGTGTGCGCGGAGGACGCGCCCTTCTTCACGGAGGAGGACGCCGAGCGTGAAGCGAAGGGCACCTGGTTCGGTTCACGCATGGCGCTGGACGTGAAGCGCGGGTGCGCGAAGTGGCCGCAAGCGAACGTGCCCGCGAGCTTCCGCGAGCCCGTGAAGTCGGACATCCCCACGCTGCTGCTGTCCGGCGAGCTGGACCCCGTGACGCCGCCGCCCTGGGGCGAGGAGGCGAAGCGGACGCTCACGCACAGCCTGCACGTGGTGGTGCCGGGGTTGGGACACAACACGGTGGGCGCGGACTGCGCGCGCACGCTGATGGCGGAGGTGCTCACGCGCGGCAGCGTGGAGGGCCTGACGCCCGACTGTGGCGCGGGCCTCAAGCGGCCGCCCTTCTTCACCTCCTTCGCCGGCCCTGTTCCGTAGGACTCAAGCGCCCATGATTGAAGCCAGGAACCTGCACAAGCGCTTCGGCTCCGTGACGGCCGTGCATGACGTGACCTTCACCGCGGAGGACGGCGTCATCACGGGCCTGCTGGGCCCCAACGGCGCGGGCAAGACGACCACGATGCGCATGCTCTACACGCTGGTGCGCCCGGACGGCGGCACCGCCACCGTGGACGGCGTGGACGTGGCGAAGCAGCCGGAGGTGGCCCGTCGCGCGCTGGGCGTGCTGCCCGACGCGCGAGGCCTCTACCCGCGCCTCACCGCGCGCGAGCACGCGCGGTACTTCGGCGAGCTGCACGGCCTGTCCGGCGCCGCGCTGGACGCGCGCGTGGAGGAGTTGGTGGAGCTGCTGGACATGAAGGACATCGCGGACCGGCGCACGGAGGGCTTCAGCCAGGGCGAGCGTGTGAAGGTGGCGCTGGCGCGCGCGCTGGTGCACGGGCCTCGCAACGTGCTGCTGGACGAGCCCACCAACGGCCTGGACGTGATGGCCACGCGCTCCGTGCGCACGCTCTTGCGCAAGCTGAAGGCGCAGGGCTGCTGCGTGGTGTTCTCCAGCCACGTGATGCAGGAGGTGGCCGCGCTGTGTGACCGCATCGTGGTGGTGGCGCGCGGGCGCGTGGTGGCGGACGGCACGGCGGACGCGCTGCGTGCGAGCACCGGCAAGGACAGCCTGGAGGAAGCCTTCGTGAGCGTGATTGGCAGCGAGCAGGGGTTGCGCGAATGAAGGGCCTCATCGGGACGGTGCTGCGCAAGGAAGTGCTGGACCACCTGCGGGACAAGCGCACGCTGGGCACCGCGCTGATGTGGCCGCTGTTGGGCCCGCTGGTGTTCCTGGTGATGTTCAACGTGATGGCCTCCTGGTACCGGCAGGACCGGCCGCTGGAGATGCCGGTGGTGGGCCGCGAGCACGCGCCCAGCCTGATGGCCTTCCTGGAGCGCTACGGCGCGAAGCTGTCAGAGGCCCCTCAGGACTACGAGTCGCTGGTGCAGGCCGGGAAGCTGGACCTGGTGCTGGTGGTGACGGACGACTACTCGAAGGACTTCGCGGACGGGCACACCGCCGCGGTGCGGCTGGTGGTGGACAGCTCTCGCAACAAGGCCCGTCAGGCCGTGCAGCGCGCGCAGCGGATGCTGGCGGTGTATTCGCAGCAGACCGGCAGCCAGCGCCTGTTCGCGCGCGGTGTTTCGCCGGAGCTGGCGGTGCCCGTGCGCGTGGACGAGCTGGATTTGTCCACGCCCGAGCGCACCGCGGCCACGGTGCTCACCACCATCCCGCTGTTCCTGGTGATGGCGGCGTTCGCGGGCGGCATGCAGCTGGCCAGCGACACCATGGCGGGCGAGCGCGAGCGCGGTTCGCTGGAGCCCCTGTTGCTCAACCCGGCTCCTCGCGGCGCGGTGGTGGCGGGCAAGTGGCTGGCCACCTGCGCCATGGCGGGCACGGGCGTGCTCTTGTGTCTGGTGGGTTACTTCCTGGTGGTGAAGCGCGTGCCGCTGGAGGACCTGGGCGTGCGCGCCCGCTTCGACGCGCCGGCCGCGCTGGGCATGCTGGCCGCGGTGCTGCCGCTGGTGCTGGCCGCGTCCGCCGTGCAGATGTGGGTGTCCACCTATGCACGGTCGTTCAAGGAGGCTCAGACGTACCTGTCGCTCCTGATGGTGCTGCCCACGCTGCCCGGGATGCTGCTGGCTCTGTCCCCCATCCAGACGCAGACGTGGATGTTCGCGGTGCCGGTGCTGGGGCAGGAGATGCTCGCGGGCGAGGTGATGCGTGGCGAGACGCTGGGGCCGGTGCCCTTCCTGCTCGCGTTCCTGTCCTGTGTGGCGGTGTCACTGGTGGCGTTGCGTTTCACCACGCGTCTGTTGACGCAGGAGCGCATCATCTTCGGCAGGAGCTAGCGAGCAGGCTCGCCGGCCCCGAGTGTCTTCGGGGCGCCGCTTGGACGCTGTGTTCACGTGACAGGGGCGGCGAAGTGCCGTCCAATGTTTCGCGATGACGCTTGAGCGTGAACGAGAAGCCTTGTTGCCTTTCGCCCCGAATTCAGTGGCCTCCACGGAAGGGGAACCGCGGTTCGGGACGTATCAGGGAGAGCTGCCGGAGGTGGACCTGCCCCGGCTGTTGGGGAAGTGGGCTCCAGGGCGCGCGACGCGGCTGCTCAAGCGCAAGCGCTGGCACTACACCTTCGTCGCCACGCAGGAGGTGGCGGCCCTCTTCGCGGTGGTGGATCTGGGCTACACGGCCAACGCCTTCGCGGTGGCGGTGGACCTCCAGGAGAAGAAGCCACTCTGTGACGTCAGCTTCCTGGGCGTGCCCGGGCCGCTCGCGGAGGTGAGTGACAAGCCGGGCGCGGGGCTCGTGGCGGCCTTCCGCACGCTGGGCGGGCGCATGTCCGTGAAGCGCGGCGAGTCCGACGAGCGCTACCAGGTGGAGGTGGACGTCAGCCGCATGCGCACGCAGTCGCTCCAGTCGTTCCAGTGGAACGGCGAGCTGCTGGTGGCGGGCGGTCCGCCGGCCCTCACCGTCATCGCGCCGGTGCAGGGCGACGGGCTGGTCAACGTCACCCAGAAGCGCAGCGGCCTCCTGGCCTTCGGGAGCCTGGAGGCGGGGGGCCGGCGCTTCCGGTTGGATGGCGGCGTGGGCGGCATGGACTACACGCAGGGCTACCTGGCGCGGCACACCGCCTGGCGCTGGGCCTTCGCGGCCGGGCGGCTGCCGGATGGCACGCCCGTGGGCCTCAACCTGGTGGAGGGCTTCAACGAGGGCGCCACCGAGGCCAACGAGAACGCCGTCTGGCTGGGCGACCGGCTCTACCCGGTGGGCCGCGCGCACTTCGAGTACGACGCGAAGGAACTGCTCGACCCGTGGCGCCTGACGACGGCGGACGGCGCGGTGGACCTGCGCTTCAAGCCCATCTACGTGCACCGCGAGGAGCGCAACCTGCGGCTCGTGGTGAGCCACTTCGCCCAGCCCGTGGGCTTCTTCGAGGGCACCCTGCGCGTGGGTGGCCAGGAGCTCAAGCTGTCCAACGTCCCCGGCGTCACCGAGGACCAGGACATGCTCTGGTAGCAGCGGTTCTCCTGGACGGCGGGACTCCCGGGGAGGTCCCGGGTTGTCTATGACCCGGTGCTTTGCCAGTGTGGTTCTCCTTCACTGAGGGAGCACCGCATGGCGTCTGTCCGGGGAGTCTCTGTTGCGTTGGGTTGTGTCGTCGGGCTTGTCACCAGCGCGTGTGGCTCCGACCCGGCGCCCGGGCAGCAGCGGGAGATTGGCACGGGGCTGACGCTGGAGGGCGACGCGGTGCGCGTCGTCTACGGCGACGGGCCGGGCACGGCGGTGGAGGGGAATGATCCACGACTGTCCGCCGCGGGCCAGGGCATCCGCAACGGGACGGCGCCGCAGGACGCGTCGTTCGCGGTGGCGGGCACGGGGCAGGTGCGGGGCCGGCTGACGGCGAACGCGGACGTGGTGCTGGACGCGTCCGCTTCCGCGAAGACGCCCGTGCCGCTCTTGTCCGTGAGCAACACCGTGTCCGGGACGGGCGAGCCCACGTGGGAGCGCCAGGGGGTGTTCACGGTGGACTCCGCGGGCGGGCTGATGGCGCGCGGGGAGTTTGGCATGGGCACCATCCCTGCCCAGGGCAAGGGAACCCGGATGATGTGGTACCCGGCCAAGGGCGCCTTCCGTGCGGGAAGCACGGAGACGCAGTGGGACGACGCGAACGTGGGGCAGTACTCGTGGGCGGGCGGCAACAACAACCTGGCCAGTGCCTACGGTTCCTTCTCGTTCGGAGACCAGTGCACGGCGTCCGGCACGGTCTCGGTGTGCATGGGCTCCGCCAACACGGCGAGCGGGACCGCGTCCTTCTCCGCCGGCGCTTCCAACATCGCGAGCGGCTTCACCTCCGTGGCGGTGGGCTACACCAACACGGCCACGGGGCAGGGCTCCGTCGCGTTGGGCTACCGCAACAGCGCCAACGGGGACTACTCCACGGCGCTGGGGCAGCGCGCGAGCTCCGGCGGCTTCACCGGGTCCTTCATCTGGGCGGACCAATCCACCAGCTCCAGCGTGGTGACGAACACGGCGAACAACCAGTTCATGGCGCGCGCGTCCGGTGGGTTCCGCTTCCGCACGAGCAGCAACCTCACCACCGGCTGCGACCTGCCGGCGGGCTCGGGCGTGTTCACCTGCACGTCGGACCGGACCACGAAGGAGGACTTCCGCCGCGTGGACGCGGAGGCCGTGCTGGCGAAGGTGGCGGCGATGCCGGTGGAGAGCTGGCGCTACAGCGCGGAGGCCGGTGGCGTGCGGCACCTGGGCCCGGTGGCGCAGGACTTCCGCGCGGCGTTCGGCCTGGGGACGGATGACAAGAGCATTGGCCTCCTGGACATCGACGGCGTGAACATGGTCGCCATCCAGGCGCTGGCGCGGCGCACGGAGGAACTGCACGCGAAGAGCGCGGAGGTGGACACGCTCAAGGCCCAGATGGCCGAGCTCCAGCGCAGCCTGTCCCGCCTGGAAGCGGCCGTGCATGCGAAGGGTGCGAAGCCCTGAGGGCTCCGTGCGCGTTCATGCAGGATGCAGTACGGGGCGCGGTGTAGGCTCTTTCCGCGCCTTTTTCGCCTGAGGAGGACTCCACCCCATGTCCTGCCCGCATTGTGGTCAGCCGCTCCCTGAAGGCCAGTCGTCGCGGACGTGTCCCCACTGTGGCGGGGACGTGAACGCGCCCAGGTCGCCGGTGATGGACGAGGTGGCGGACCATGCCCAGCGCGCGGCGGACTCGGCGGGCCGCGCGGTGCAGGACGTGCTGGACGACCCGAGGCTGCGCGAGCGGCTGCCCGGGGGCTCGCTGCCGCTGCTCGGTTCCGGACTGGTGGCGGCGGCGGTGGTGGCGCCCGTGCTGCCTTTCATCGGCGGTGGGCTGGGGCTGCCCTGGTCGGTGTTGATGCTGGTGGGCGCCGGCATGCTGGGCGCGCGCGAGTGGGTGGCCGCGGGCCGGAAGCTGCCGGACGCGCTGGTGCCGGTGGTGAAGTGGGCCGCGCATCCGGCGTTCCTGCCCATGTTCACCGCGCTCACCGTGACGCAGGCGTTCCTGTCACTGGGGTTGGGCGTGGCGCCGCTGTTGTGGGTGCTGGCGGCGGTGGTGCTGGGCTCCGTGCAGTGGCGGGCGTTCAAGGCGTCGTCGCTGGCGGAGCCGTCGCTCACGAAGCGGCCGGCGGACGTGCGGCTGAAGCGGTGGGTGTTCGCGGGCGTGGCGGCGTGCGCGGTGGGGCTGCTCCTGCCGTGGAGCTCGGCGTGGTCGCTGGTGCCCACGGCCCACCTGCAGCGCGAACGCAACATCACCATCGACAACAACTTCGCCTGGGACATCCAGGACAACGACACGTGGAAGTTCAACACGCTGGTGCTCCCGTCGGGGCAGGGCGCGGGGACGGGGCGCGGCCGGCTGGGCGCGACGGGCGTGGTGCTGGGGCTGCTGGCGCTGGGCGTGCTGGGGTCGGTGCGGCGCGCGCGGGAGGCACTGCCTTCGGTGGTGCCGGCGGTGCTCGCGGGGCTCATCACCGTCTGGGCGCTGACGGGCCTGGCGTCGAAGCCGGGGCCCTGGCTGTTCCTGCTGGGCATCCTCGCGGTGGACGTGGCCGTCGCGCGCGAGTGGCTGGGGCCCCGGAGCGCGGTGCCCCCCACGGAGCCGCCCGCCTCAGCGTGACGCGCGGCCCTGCACGATGGCGCGGAAGGAGCGGCTGCGCAGCTCCTCCAGCGAGAGGCCGGTGGAGCGGGCCTCCTCTTCCGTGAGGGCGCCGCAGGCGAGCCCGCGCAGGAAGAAGTTGAGCAGGCCCTGGCCGGTGGCGGCGTCGTCGAACACGTCGCCCAGCAGGGTGGCCTGGGCGGCCTTGTCCACGAAGGCCTTGAGGCGCTGGGACGCTGGCTCCAGGCCCTCCTGGAAGAAGGCGTAGACGGCGGCGTAGCGCACGGGGAGCTGGGCGGGGTGCAGGTCCCAGCCCTGGTAGTAGCCGCGCTCCAGCGAGTGGCGCGTGTGCCGGTACGCCAGCTGCCACGCGCGGTGCACGGCGTCGGTGTTCTCGCGCCGCTGCATGGGGAGGAGCGGGGTGTCACCCTGCTTGCGGTGGGGGCCCACGGGCATGACGTTGGTGGCGCCGTCGGACAGGCGCACGCCGCTGCCCGCGAGGAGCACCTGCACGGTGTCGCGCAGGTAATCGCAAGCGGGGTGGAGCATGTGCTGCATGTGCGCGCTGACATCCAGGGCGGCGGTGTAGTCGTAGACGCCCAGGTGCACGTGGGAGCAGCGGCCCTCGCCGGCCTCCACGAGCGAGCGCAGGTGCGGCCGGCCGCGCGCGTCGAAGAGGGCCTGGGGCGTCTCCACCATCAGCTCCAGGGAGAGCGCGCCGGGGGACAGGCGGTGGGCGGACTCCAGCTCCGACAGCAGCTTCGCCAGGGCGGTCACCTGTTCAGGCACGGTGACCTTGGGCAGGGTGATGACGAAGGACTGAGGCAACCTGCCACCGGATTGCTCCAGCAGCGCGGTGACGAAGAGGTCCAGGGTGCGCGAGGCGCGGGCGTAGAGCTCTTCCGTGAAGGACTTCACGCGGATGCCGATGAACGGCGGGAGCGAGCCCTGCTCCAGGCCCCGGGCCACCTCCGTGGCGGCGGCGACGGCGTGGGTGTCTTCTTCCGAGTCGGGACGGTGGCCATAGCCGTCCTCGAAGTCGATGCGGAAGTCCTCCACGGGTTCACGCTGGAGCTTGTCCACGACGCGGTCATGGACGCGCTGGGCGAAGCCGCCGCGCTGAGGCAGGCCCAGCCCGTGGGCGAGCTGGGAGCCATCGGCGGCGTAGTCGCGCAGCGCCGCGAGCGCCAGGTCCCCCATCTTCCGCGCGGTGCCAGCGCGGAAGAGGTGGGCGCCGCCGTACACGGTGTGCACGGGTTGGCGCCGGGAGGACTCACCCGGATACGCGTGGGTGAACGCCACGTTGGCGCGGCGCAGGGCTTCACGGGAGGCGGCGGAGGCTTCGGGCGTGAGCGTGGTCTTCATGGGGCTGGGGCTTCGGGAGCGGGGATGAACAGCCGTCGCATCCAGGCCACGAAGCGCTGGGCGAGCTCGTGGTCGGCTTGGAGGTAGTGCTTGGACACGGCCTGGCCGAGCGGCGTGCCGGGTTCCTGCTGCCAGGCGAGCCAGGTGTGGATGGCGGCCTTGGACCGGTAGGTGGGCTTGAAGCGGCGCTCGGGGAGGGTGTCCAGGGCCGTGAAGGCCGCGGGAAGGAGTGGGTCGCCCTGCGTGACGAGCTGCTGGAGGAAGTCCTCCATGATTCCCGTGAGTTGGTTGTCCGGCATCATCCAGATGCCGATGCGCGGCAGCGTGCCTTGGGCGGGAATGATGATGCCTGCTGCTTCGGTCTGCCTGGGTAGCTGGGTGTAGCCAGAGTGCTCCAGCACATCGCGGAGGGATTGCCAGCGTTGGGGGAGGTCTTCATCCGCGTCGACAACGACGCCGATGGTCTTCACCCCAGGCACACGTGGCCGGACCTTCAAGTCATCGCGCAGCCGCTCGTACCCGTCCTTGGCTTCAACAACGAAGAGTTGCTTGTTGTCGAGCTTGTGGTGGTTGCAGAGGTGGTAGACGACTTCGCGGTCTTCCGCGCCTTCCACCAAGAGTATCCGCTCTGGCTTGGGCGGCATCAGCGGACCTCGATGGATTCCCGGGTGATGATCTCCAGGTCGCCCTCGTTGAAGACGGTGGCTTTGATGTTGCCAGCTGATTGAGCGAGGCTGATGAGCATCCCGTCCGCAGGATGGGCGGACGCTGCCTTCTGGAAAGCAGTGATGCAGTCCCAGCTATGCGTGGTGGCGAAGACCTGTACGCCGAGCTGACTGGAGGCTTCGAAGATGAACCGCCAGAGCTGTTCCTGAGCCGCGTAATGGACGCCGCTCTCAACCTCATCAATCAGGAAGATTCCGTGCTTGGAATTCACCAAGCCCAGAGCGAGTTCGAAGATCCGGTTCATCCCATCGCCCATGCTTTGTAGCGGCTCGGGAGATGTGTGGCCTCTTCTGGCGACAAGCGCATATCGAGTGCCCTGGTACAAGGCGCCTTCGACAAGAGAAACACGCTCGATGTCCGGAGCGATGATCCGCAGGGCTTGGAGCGCTGATTGTTCGCCATTGGTAAGGACAATGCTGTCCCACAATGGCCCGATATCAAGCGGTTTGATGCCTCTTGCTGGCAGGTACTGGCAGGCAAAAGAGTTTTTGGCATTGAGTCGGCTTTCGACCGAGCCGCCAGCCACGCTTGATGTCCGAAGATCGCTTAGGTCGATAACGCGATGGTACCGATAGGAGCCAGTAGTGATCCGGACCTGAAGTACTTCCTCCTCCAGTTCATCCTGAGGGGATGAGGGCTTTTCATCCGCCGCGATGAAGGACGTCTCAGATGCTCGGGAGCCTTTCGCTCCCTGCATGAGGGGGCTTCTGCCCAGCCGGACGGAAAGCTTCGGGTCGAGATCGCGGGTGCTCAGGTAAAAAGATGTCAGTGCAGGCTGCTCGGAAGGCTGGAAGAAGGCACGCATGATGTTGATGCGTTGTGCCTTGTCGTCTCGCGGTGCATGTCGATGGACCTCTTGCCGGAACTCAAGAAGTTCCTTGAGCTCCCATGCCGCATCTGAACCTGCCGCATAGACCTTGAGCGCTTCCAGAACCGTGGTCTTCCCCACGTTGTTCTTGCCGACGATCAGATTGACGCGGCCCAGGCGCGGAATCTCCAGGTCCCTGAACGCTCGGAACCCCTGGATGCGGAAGGAGGGGAGGAGGGGAGCGGAAGGGGGCGGCATGGCAGCAGTGTCCTGGCGCACGGCCAGGCGCCGTGCAGTGCGCCCCGGGTGAGCCCCGAGGCATCTCGAACCATCCCCAGAACCCCCCGGCCGCGCAACTTCCAGATGCGCGGCCGGGACAGTCCTTCAGGGCATCACGGCCGGCGCTTCAGCCACGCGGACACCTCCGGGGTCACGCGCTCGCGCAGGGCCACGTCCTGGGTCAGCCGCTCCAGGGTCTGCGCCGTGGCCTGCTGTGCCTCCGGAATCGGGTTCGCCTGGAGCAGCGCCTTCATCTGCTCCAGCTGCTCGCGCGTGCGCAGCAGGCCCAGGCCTTCCACCACCCGGCGCAGCAGCATGGGCGCCGCTCCCGTGCGCCCCACCAGGTCCTTCCAGTGCTTCTGCAGCTGCGCCCACCACGCGTCGCGCCCGGTGCGGTTGCCCAACAGGCCTGTCGCGAAGCTCGCCACGTCCTGCGTCTTCACCGTCTCCGTGAACAACAGCGCCTGCGCGCGCTCCGTCAGCTTCGCGTCCTCGAAGGACGTGAGCGCCATCAGGTAGCGCCGCTGCGTCGCCGGGTCCGGCTCCTTCGGCATCCGCTGCGACAAATCATCGAACAGCGCCGCGTCGCCCGCGCGCGCCACCATGCCCACCGCCGTGTCCAGCAGGTTCGCGTCCAGCGCGGTCTTGTCTCCCTGGAGCATCCGCGCCACCAGCGGACGCGCCTCCGCCAGCACCTGCGGACTGCGCGCCAGACCGCCCACCGCGCGCACCAGCGCCGCGCGGCGCAGTCGCACCCGGTCCGGCTCGCCCTGCGCCGCCTGCCAGCCCAGCTTCTTCAGGCCGCCGCCCAACAGCTGCTCCACCCACCGGCGGAAGCGCTCCTGGTCCTCGCCCTCCGTCAGCCGGTTCTCGATGTACCCGAGCCGCCCGACGAGCTCGTCCAGCACCGCCTCGTCCTCCTCGTCCCCGAAGCGCGCCGCCAGGTCCAGCAGGTCAGCCACCGGCGCCTGCGCCGAGCGCACCAGCGCCCACATGTCCGCCAGCAACGAGATGCGCTCCGACGGCGCCAGCGTCCCCATGTTCGCCGCCAGCGCGTCCAGCGCCTGCTTCTCGTACGCCACCCGGTAGAAGCCCGTGGAGCCGCCGTTGGCGCACAGCCACTTCACGTCGCCCGAGCCGCCCTCCAGCGTCACCGTCGTCTCCGCGTCACGGAAGAGCACCCGCTGCTCCTTCACTCCGCTCGCGTCCTCGAAGCGCAGCACCATGGGCACCGGCCACGTCTCCGAACTCTTCACCCCCGGCTCCGAATAGAGGCGCTGCTGCGACAGCGTCACCTTCCGCCCCTCCACCTTCACCGACACCAGCGGGAAGCCGCTCTGGCCAATCCACTTCGTCGCCAGCTCGTTCACCGGCTGCTTCGCGGCCTCACCCAGCGCGTTCCACAGGTCTTCCTTCACCGCGTTCGCGCGCGCGTGCTTGCGCATGTACAGCCGGATGCCTTCGCGGAAGGGCCCCTCTCCCAGGAACCCTTCAATCATCCGCAGCACCGCGCCGCCCTTCTCGTACGTAATCGCGTCGAAGCTCTCACCGGCCTCGCCCGCGTTGCGCACCTCACCGTGGATGGGGTGCGTGGACTTGAGCGCGTCCAGCGCCAGCGCGCTCGCCCGGTGCGCGTCGAAGTCCAGCCACATGCGCCAGTCCGGCCGCCACTGGTCGACAATCTTGAAAGCCATCCACGTCGCGAACGCCTCGTTGAGCCAGAGGTCGTCCCACCACACCATCGTCACCCAGTTGCCGAACCACTGGTGCGCCAGTTCGTGCGTCACCACCTCCGCCACGCGCTTCTGCACGGACAGCGGCGCGGTGGCCGGGTCCAACAGCAGCGCCACCTCCCGGTAGGTGATGAGGCCGGCGTTCTCCATCGCGCCCGCCTCGAAGTCCGGGATGCCCACCTGGTCCACCTTGCCAAAGGCATACGGCAGCCCGAAGTAGTCCTGCAGCCGGGGCAGCACTTGCAGCGCCGCGTCCTGCCCGAACTTCGCCAGGTGCGCCTTCTCCGGCAGCGCCCACGTGCGCACCGGGATGCCCTCCGCCTTCTCCTCCGGCGTGCCCACCAGCGGGCCCACCACCAGCGCGATGAGGTACGAGCTGAGCAGCTCCGTCTCCTCGAACGTCACCTTGCGCAGCGCCCCGTCCTTCTCGTCCTTCACCACGCGGCCGTTGCCCAGCACCGCGTGGCCCTCCGGCACGCGCACCGTGAGCGCCCAGCGCGCCTTGAAGGCCGGCTCGTCGAAGCAGGGGAACAGCCGGCGCGCGTCCGCGGCCTCGAACTGCGTCGCGGCCACCTTGCCCGCCGCGTACAGGCCGCGCAGACCGTCGCTGAAGTGCCCCGTCCACAGTACGTCCAGCGTGGCGCTGCCCGCGGGCAGGGGAGCATCGAACGTGAGCACCACCGTCTCGCTCACCGGGGCCACGCGCTTGGACGCGGGCTTGCGCACGTCGTTGCCGGCGCGGAAGGTGACCTCGCCCAGCTCCAGCGCGTTGGCGTGGAGGATGATCTCCTTGGTGGGCTGGGACAGCTCCAGCTCCACGCGCTGCTCACCCGTGAAGGTGCGCCCCTCCAGGTCCAGGGTCACCGTCGCTTGATAGCGGCGCGGGCGGAGGGTGGTGGGCAGGCGGAAGTTCTTGTCGTCGGTGGGATGCGCCATAGGGGCGGCAATCTAGCGCCGGCCGCGCCTTGTGCTCGTGCTCCATTTCCCAGTGTCCGCCGCTTCACGGCGTTCCAACCCCGCTGACGGGGGCACCAGCTGCCCGAAGAGGCTCGACTCGCGCTGGAAGAAGCCCTCCGTGCGGAAGGCCACGACCCGGCCGCGCTTCGCGGTGCGCATCCACACCTGGATGCGGGGCCGCTGCCCGGGCGCCCACGTGTAGAGCCCGTGCAGCTCGCGTCGCGCCGTACATCCACCTCCACGGGGCGACACCTCCGTTGGCCGGCGGGCAGGAAGGTGCCTCGGTGAATGGCATTGGAGCGGGGGACTCGCGCAGACTGCCGGGCCATGGGCTCTCGTCTCGTCCACGTCCTCCTTATCTCCGTGGTCACCGTGCTGGGGCTGCTCGTCCCGTGGGCGCAGGCGGACGACTGGGCCCGCCTGCTGGAGACGGTGCTGGGCTCGGCGGCCATCTGGCGGCTGTCCTCGGTCGAGCAGGGCGTGGTGCACCGGCTCGCGGAGCTGGGCGTCTTCGCGGTCGCGGGGGCGATGCTCGGGAACGGGCAGGCGTTCGCGCTGCGCCGGGCGGGGCTCCAGGTGTCTGGCTGGGCGGGGTTGACGGCGATGGCGGTGGCGGTGGGCCTGGTGGGCTCGCGGGCCCTGGCCGTGGCGCTGGGGCTGTCGCCCGGGACGGCGTCCATCGGGATGGGCGTGGCGGTGGGCCTCACGCAGGGGTGGCTCCTGCGCCGCGAGGTGCATGGCGCCGCCGTGTGGGTGGCGGCGTGCGCGGTGGGCTACGGCATGGCCGGGCCGGCGGCGGACTGGAAGACCAACGCCTTGAGGGCGGCGGTGGACGTGGGGGCGACCTGGCGCCTGTCCTCCATTGTCATCACGGCGCAGGCCATGACGTGGGGGGCGCTCGCGCTGTGCACGGCCATTGGCGGTGCGTTCATCTTGTCGAGCCTGCGCACCCAGGTGCTGCCCGCGACCGGTTCGCGGATGCCCGGCGCCCTGGGGCAGTTCGCGGTGCTGGGGCTGGCGCTGCCGCTGATGGTCGCGCTGGAGGCCCGGGAGAAGAGCCCGCCGCCGCGGGAGTTGTCGGAGGGCTGTTTCCTCCAAGTGGTGCCCGCTCCTATCCGGGAACCCGCGAAGAGGGTGGTCCCGAGCACGCCTGGCGAGGTGCTCAGCCCCGGATGCGTGGGCGTGGTCTGCAGGAACGTAGGCCTCCCCACGTCGCCGCCCCCTGCCGCAGGGATCGTCACTGAACCCAGGCCCCGTCCGGCGCCCGTCCTCCATGACGAGCACCTGCGCACGTTGTTCCGCGAGGAGCAGAAGCGGATGCCGTCGCCCACGCGCCGGTGGAACAACCCCGCGTCGGGTGACGCGCCGCTGCGCGCGGGCGCGACCGGACGCAGCTCGAACAGCGTCGTGCCCTGAGGGATTCAGGGTGCGCGGTTGCCATGGGTGGGAACTTCCTTGCCCAGCGCATGCCGACAGGTGGGCGCACTCCGTCGTGAGGTGGACATGCGCAATGCCGCGAAGACCGGGCACGGCGGTTGCTCTGTCGCGTGTGCATGGGACGAGGCGTGTGGGTGGGCGCGTTGGTGAGCGCGCTGGTGTGGGGCGGGGCGGCTCAGGCAGAGAATAAGGTCACGGCGACGAAGAAGGCCCGGCCGGTGGTCGAGTTGTCGGACCGGGCGCTGTGGCGGGCGAAGTCCTGGGTGGGGATGACGACGCTGGCGAAGATGAGCTCGACGGTGAGCGATGACTGCTCGGGCATGACGCGTCTGGCGTTCCAGCAGCGGCGGTTGGATTTGCTGCCGGACGACGTGCTGCCGGAGGAGAACGGCGTCACGGCCATCCACCGCAAGGCGCGCGCGCTGGGGATGCTGACGGAGACGCCGAAGCCGGGCGCGCTGGTGTTCTTCAAGAACACGTTCGACCGCAACCGCGACGGCCTCATCAACGACGGCCTCACGCACATCGGCATCGTGGAGCGGGTGGGGACGGACGGCACGGTGACGTTCGTGCACAAGTCCGGCGGGTTGGTGAAGCGCTCGCGCTTCAACCTCGCGCAGCCGGAGGCGCGCAAGGACGCGAAGGGACACGTCATCAATGACTGGCTGCGCCGCCAGGGGAAGAAGACGCGCGGCTACCTGGCGGGGGAGCTGGTGGCGGGCTTCGCGTCGGTGGACGAGCGCTGGCGTTCGCCCGAGCAGCCGCGCCTGGCCTCCGCGAAGCTCACCGTGAAGGATGACGCCCGGACGGCGCGGCGCTAGACACGGCCGGAAGATGTCCACCGTCGAAGGTCCATCCGAATCTCCGAGCCCCGAACCCTCCGGGCCCATCCCGCCGGCACCGCCGGAGGTGCAGCCCGCGCCGACGCGAAAGAGGCGCTGGGCGCGCTGGATACTCGTGGGCGTGTTGGTGCTGGGCCTGGGAACCGCGGCGCTCACCTTCGCCGGGCTGCCGGACGCGAGTCCCCTGGCGAAGGAGAACCCGAAGACGACCGCGCTCATCGAGCAGCGGGCGACCGAGGCGCGCGAGGCCGGACGCAAGCCGCGCCGGAGGCAGCAGTGGGTGCCGTTGTCGGCGGTGTCCAAGCCCGCGGTGGACGCGGTGCTCATCTCCGAGGACGCGAGCTTCTACCTGCACGACGGCGTGGACACGGTGGAGCTGGCGCGCGCGGTGGGGCAGGCGGTGGAGAAGGGGGAGCTGGGGCGG
>NZ_RAWR01000110.1:0-33170 GCF_003986945.1 Corallococcus sp. AB018
CGACGGGGACGGGGGGCACACTGCTGTTCCCGGAGAAGGACGGCACGCTGCGGCCGGGGGCCTTCGCCTCCGTGGGCATGGGGGTGGACAATGCGCGCTGACGTCCTGCTGCTGGCCCTCGCCGTGCTGGCGATAGGTTGCGTCTCGGTGTCGCCCACGCCTCGTCGCGGCATGAGCCTGAGCTACACGGAGCGCCCAGCCCCCGCGCCAGAGTGGGTGCAGTCGCAGCGCGAGGAGGTGCCTCCCATTCGGGACTCGTCGCGAACCTCCGTCGCGACTTCCGGGGCGCGAGAGCGGATGGCGCGCCACCGGAATGTCCGGGAGGAAATGGCGGGCGAGGGCTTGCGAGGAAGGGCAGGGGCCGTGGGCGGCAGCCCCGCTCACCGGGACACGAGGGAAGACGCCTGGGAGAAGCTCCTCGTGGACGCAGGCCTGGAGGCCCAGGACGCGCGGCCCCTTACCGTTGGGGTGCTGACACCCACACAGGCCGCGCGGCTGCTGGGACAGTTGATGCAGAAACCCGTGACGCTGGGCAACTTCCCGCCCCGCATGGCGGTGGGCTTCCTGCTGCGGGAGGTGCTGGAGGGCGGCGAGGTTTCGCGGGAGGAGCTGCTGCGCCGGGTGGAGCGCTTTTCCCGGGAGCAGGTGGCCGTCCTCCGGCCGGATGGCTACCTCGCGTGGGCCCTCAATGGAAACACGCAGCAGAGGGTGGCGACCGTCGAATGGCGGGACGGCGCGTTTCGCGCGCACGGCTTCGAACTGGGGCGCTTCTACAGCGGCAAGGGCGGTGTCTTCCGGCAAGTCGATGCCCAGCTCCAGGCTTCGGACTGGCGGCCCCTGGCCGAGGTGTACAGCGACGCGGATGTCATCGGTCGCTCGCTGGACGGGGCACAGGATGCCTTCGTGGAGCTGTACCACGCACTGGGGCAGGTTCTCTCCCGCCCCATGGACAGCCTCGCGGCGCTGAGCAATCTGCCGGCTGGTGTGGCGGCTCTCATCGCATCGTCGCCCGCGTACTGGGAGCGCTTCCGGTACATGACGCAGGGCGAGCAGATCCGCGAGGTGGCGCGGCTGGCGACGAGCTTCATCTCGACCTGGGGCGCGGCCTCGGCCACGGCGCGGACGTTGACGGGAATGGCTGCCGGCGTGGAAGCCACGGTGCCGGTGCTCTCTCTGTCAGTGGAGGGCGCGCTGGCGGTCGAGCACGTCACGGTGCCGGTGGGGCGCGCGGCGTCGGTGTTGAGTGGGGGGCCCGGGGCGGCCATCATCCTTCAGCGGACCGGCGCGGCTTCGGGTCAACCCTCGCCCCCAGGGGATCAAGGCCCGGGGAAGTGGGAGAACGCCAGCGAAAGCATGAGCGAGGCATCTCGCAAGTACCAGGCCCAGGTCACCGAGGCGCCGACAGGGAGGGTCTACAAGGTCCAAGAGGTAAAATTCGACGGCTTCAAGATGGGGGTGCTCCTTGAAACAAAGGGGCCGGGCTATGCCAGGTTCCTCAAGGATGGGAGCTTCAGAACTTGGTTCCGAGGCGCTGACGGAATGCTTGAGCAAGCAAAGAGACAATTCAAGGCGGCCAAGGGCACGCCGATCCATTGGCATTTCGCGGAGCGTGAAGTTGCTGATGCCGTGAGGGACCTGTTCAGGAATGAAGGGCTTGGCTCCATCAAGGTCGTATTCACCCCGCCGTCTCCATAGGCAACAGGTCAGATGAACGAGAAATATTACCTGGGGGCGTACTGGCCGGGTCGGGTTGAGCCAGCCGAGTCATACGCTCGACGTGCCGAGGTCTTCTTCCGCCTCCTGGCGCCTGCCGAACCTACGTTCAACCGATGGTTCGAGAAAGCCGGGTCTCGTGCCGATGCACTCAGACACCCGCTTGTGCCGGGTGAGGAGTCGCTTCTCAAACTCTTCAAGACGAAGTACCGGCATGATGAGGTCGGGGTTTCTTTCTCTGCATGGAATGGAGAGCCCGATGGTGCAAGTACTGGCGTCAGGCTCGCATGCGGCTCCACCTCGGATCTCTTGGGGGATCTTTGCGTGATGGAACTTCCGACAGGAGGTGAAGCCAGAGAGCGTGTCCTGACCGCTCCCGTCCTTTCACAGGCGCTTCGCGCAGCGGCTTTGGCTTGGGACCCCGAATGGGGTATCGCCACGTCTACGGCACATCGAGACAGGGTGTCGGAGTTCGCGGTGCCGGGCACGTTCGTGGGCTGGGTCACGTACCTGTCTCGTCGTTTGGGTACAGTGCCCCCGCTGCCCTCTCCGGTGCATATTGAATTGATCGAGGACAAGGGGACGCTCATCGTCATGTGTCCTGAGCGCTTCACGGTAAGCAACGCGGAGCACATCGCGCTCGCCGAGCAGGTGCAAGACCAGCTGAACCGGGCGGGGCTGTTGAAGCCGATCCAGCCCCAAGGGTAGACGCAGGCGGGCCAGGCAGCGGGCGACTCGGCCCTTACTCCATGGCTCAAGAAGGCGTGAGGTGTGCGTGCCTCAGGCATAGAGTTCCACGCCTCCTCGGATGGGCCCGCCGAGGTCTCCCGGACCCAGTCGAGTCAAATAAATCACGCAATACATGCATTCTGAAACAACGTGGCAAGCCTTGAAACATCGGTGGGACGTCTCAGACCCAGGTCGTAGCCCCAGGGGGCTTCGGATTCGTCGGGGGGATGGGGTACGCTGCTTTGCGATACGGCGGAATGGGACCGCCGGGCCGGGCCGGGGTGTTTCGTGGAAGAAGAGATCGTCTATCGCCACACGGTGGAGGGGGTGTTCCGCTCCATTGGTGACCGGCTCACTGCGGAGCTTCGGACGAAGCTGAAGGACGTGGGCCTGGACCTGGACGCTCAGTCTCCGCACCACACCCCTCGGAAGACCTTCGCGGAGGCCATTCGCGTCACCGTCGATCACCTGTTTCCGCAGCTCGACGCGGGCGAGGGCTACCGGCGCCTGGGCATCGGCATCATCCAGGGGATGGAGCAGACAGTGCTCGGCAAGTCGCTCGTGTCCATGTGGCCCATCTTCGGGCCGGAGCGCGTCGTGGTGCGCATCCAGGAGAGCTTCTCCACCGTCAACAACTACATGCGGTCGGAGCTGCTCACCCAGGGCCCCGGGCACCACATCATCCGCGTCAACGAGTGCAACGGGAACCCGGGCTACCTGCGCGGTCTCATCGAAGCGGGGCTGGCCAAGGCCGGCGCCAAGAACCTGCGCGTCGAGCCCTTCGACTTCGATGGCCACGCCTGCTCCTACCGCATCCGATGGGGCGGCTGAGGCTTGAACCCAGGGAGTTCCCTGGAACCGACTTTCGGACGGATTCATGGCCGAGCCGGTTGTCTATCGTCACACGATTGAGGGGCATCCCTCCCGTTCCCAACTCCACTTCGTTCACGCCGTAGAAACGACAAGGCCCCCGGGTCCACTCGTGGATCCGGGGGCCTTCTTCGTGGCCGGCGCATCAGGCCAGGTCGAACAGCAGGGCCTCCAGCGGCTCGGAGGCGGTGAGTACGAGGCTCGACTCGTCGGACACGGCGACTCCGTCACCGGCCTTCAGGGCCACGCCGTTGAGCGTGCCCGTGCCCCTGGCGATCTGCACCCAGGCGTGGCGCCCCTTGGGCAGCGTGTACTCCGCCTTCTCTCCCGGGCTCAGCAGCGTGCTGTTGAGCACCACGTCCTGGTGCACCGTGAGGCTGCCGTCCCGGGCGTCCGGGCTGACCACCACGCGCCAGCGTCCCTGCCGGTCCTTCTCCGGGAAGAACTTCTGCTCATACTCCGGCTTCAGGCCCTTCTTCTCCGGGATGATCCAGATCTGCAGGAAGTGGACGTCCTCGTTGGAGCCGTTCATCTCGCTGTGCATCACGCCCGTTCCGGCCGTCATGCGCTGCACTTCACCGGCGCGCAGGAGCCCCTGGCCTCCCGTGCTGTCACGGTGCGCGATGGCACCGCTCAGCGGGTAGGTGATGATCTCCATGTCCCGGTGCGGGTGCGTGTCGAAGCCCTCGCCAGACTGCACGCGGTCCTCGTTGATGACGCGCAGGGAGCGGAAGCCCATGTTCTCGGGGTCGAAGTAGCTCGCGAAAGAGAAGGTGTGATGCGAATCCAGCCAGCCGTGGTTGGCGTGACCGCGTGCTTCGGAGGGGCGAACGTTCATCATGGTGTGTGTGCTTCCTTTCGAGACACAACATGCGCTTCCGAACGCCACCTGGCCAGACACGAACCTCGGGACACATCGTTCCATCCGCGGAACGAAACGCCGGCACTGTCTCAGCGCTTCGCCCGCTTGAAGGCTTCCTGGTTGTGGGGCCAGTGCTCGCGCAGCACCTCCACGAAGGCCATCACCTTGGGCACGTGGTGGCGCGTGGGCGGGTAGACGGCGTGCACCGGCGCGCCCGTGGAGCTCCAGTCTGGCAGCACGCGCTGGAGCCGCCCGGACGCCAGGTCTTCGATGCATTGCTGGCCCGGGATGAGCGCCACCCCGGCGCCCAATGACGTCACCGCGCGCAGCATGTCCGGCTCGTTCACCACCAGCCGCCCGGAGACCTTCACTTCGACGGAGCGCCCGCCCGCGTGCAGCGTCCAGACGTTTCCCTGCACTGACTTGCCGAAGAAGAGGCAGTCGTGCTTCGCCAGGTCCGCTGGCGCCTTCGGTGCGCCCCGCGCCTGGAGATAGCCGGGCGAAGCCACCACGAGCCACTCGATGTCCCCCAGCCGCCGTGCCATCAACGACGAGTCCGGCAGCCGACCGGCGCGCACCGCCAGGTCGAAGCCCTCCTCCAACAGGTCCACCGCCCGGTCCGTGCAGAGCAGCTCCACCTGCACGTCCGGGTACTTCTCCATGAAGCGCGCTACCAGTGGCGCGAGGAAGTGGACGGACAGGGGCGTGGTCACGCGCAGCAGGCCGTACGGCCCCGCTTGCAGGCGCGTCACCGCCAGCTCCGCTGCCTCCGCTTCCGCGACGATGCGCTCGCAGTGCGCGTAGTACGCGCGGCCCACCTCCGTCAGGTGCAGCGTGCGCGTGGTGCGCTGGAGCAGCTGCGCGCCTACTCGCTCCTCCAGCTCGGACACCTTGCGGCTCACGGTGGACTTGGGCATGCGCAGCGCCTTCGCCGCCGCCGTGAAGCTGCCCGCCTGGACCACCCGGGCGAAGATGAGGAGTTCGTTGAGGTCCATGGCCCTTCCTCGTGCAGGCGCAGGACTGTTCCAGCCGTGGAACAGTGCATCCTGTCCGTCCCGTCTAATCGGGAACGTGGGGGGCCGCTACCTTACGCCTCGTTGAAACACACCGCCGCTGCCGCGGCGCACACGACAAGGAAGACGACCATGGCCACCACCTCCTGGAACATCGACACCACGCACACGGGCATCCACTTCAGCGTCCGCCACATGGTCGTCGCGAAGGTTCGCGGCAGCTTCACGAAGTTCGGCGGCACCCTCACCCTGGATGACGCGAACCCGGCGGCCTCGGCGGTCTCCGTCTCCATCGAGTCGGCGAGCATCAGCACTGGCGTTGACCAGCGCGACAACCACCTGCGCTCGCCGGACTTCTTCGACGTGGAGAAGTTCCCGGCCATCACCTTCCAGAGCACGAAGGTGGAGCCCTCCGGCAAGCACCTGAAGGTGACGGGTCAGCTCTCCATCCGCGGCATCAGCCGCGAGGTCGTCCTGGAGGCCGAGCAGCTGGGCATCGCCAAGGACCCGTGGGGCAACACCAAGGCCGCGTTCGAGGCGAAGACGACCATCAACCGCAGCGACTTCGGCCTGACGTGGAACCAGGCCCTGGAGGCAGGCGGCGTGCTGGTGGGCGAGAAGATTGAAATCGCCCTCGAGGTCCAGGCCGCCCAGGCGCAGGGCGAGAAGGCGGCCTGAACCCCGAAGTGACTACTCGACGTCGAAGGACGTCAGGACGAAGTGCACATCGGACTCCGCGCCCGAGCTGACCGTCGCGGTCGCCGGGCGCGTGATGTCCGTGGTGAAGGACACGCCCGCGGGCGCCACCAGGTCCACCTGGTAGGTGCCGGGCAGCAGGTACTTGAAGTCCGCCACGTAGCGGGTGGCCGTGCTGGCGCTGAAGGACAGCGTCTCGCGGCTGCCGTCGGCGTTGATGAGCACCGCGGAGAAGCTGGCCAGCTGCGTGGGGCCCAGGGGCAGGGACACGCTGCCCGCCTCCAGCGTCACCTCCACGTTGCCGGAGAACTCCATGTCCGCGCCCTTGATGATGGGCCGCATGACCCACTTGCCGGAGCCGCCGGCCTCCTTGCCAAAGCTCTGCGCCACGTCGAAGTCCACCAGGATGACCTTCTGGTCGTCATCGCTGGTGATGGTGACGTCCGCGTCCTTGTCGAACTTCACCTTGAGGCCGGAGCTGCTGGCGCTCGGCATGTGCAGGTCGCCGTCCACCTGAGCCCCGTCGGGCAGGCCCTCGTAGTCGGCGGAGGTGGCGAAGATGCGGCTGGCGCCGTCCTGCTTCACCTGGATGTAGCCGCCGGTGATGACGAAGCGCAGCTCCTTGTACGTGCCCGCCGGCACCTCCGCGTCCTTCACCAGGTCCGCGGTGTCATTGGCCAGCGTGAGCAGGTCGGTGGTGACGGGCTCGCTCAGGAGCACCACGTCTCCCTTGCCGTCTTCTCCTTCCACGCTGCCCTTCAAGTAGACCTTCGAGATGGTCACCACGGCCTTCTCGATGCCGTCGCCCGGGGCGTCGGTCAGCTTCAGGGTGACGTGGGCCTTGCCGCTGTCGCCGCAGGCAGCGAGGAACAGGAGCCCCGTGGTCATCAGCAGGGTGGAGGTCAGGTGTCGCAGGGTCTTCATTTGTAAGCCTTTGTTGGAGTCAGGGATGAATGCGGGAGGAGACCCTCCCGCGTCCGGACCGGCCACGGCGCTTGCTCAGCCGATGACGGGCCAGCATCCGCCTTCCTGGCACGACAGCGAATTGCAGCAGGTCTCGTCGCCCTCGGTGGAGCACTCGCCGCCTTCGGGGATGCACTGGGGACCGGCGTCGATGCCGCCACCCGAGCCGCCGTCCGTCGTGCCCGCGTCGGGCTCGCTGGTGCCACCGTCCGTGGGCGGTTCGTCGTCGCAGGCGCCCACCGTGTCGCCATGGCGCAGGTGCGCGGCCACCGCGGGCACGCCCACCGTGATGCTGTGCGCGTTGGCGGGGTTGCCGGGCGGAATGTGGCAGATGGTGATACCCGTGTTGCCTCCCGGCGCGGTGCCGCCGTCCGCGGCGGGCGCTTCTCCGGCGGCGCCGCCCAGGTTGTCATCGCCCGAGACGAGCGACGGATCCTCCGCCTCCGTGGGGCCTCCGCAGCCCAGGGACAGCATCGTCGCGCACAACACCATCCATGCCGCGGAAGAGCGAGCGGTCGGGATACGCATGGTCATCCTCCTGTGAAACGAGGCGGTGGGGGGCCGCTCGGGGAGCGGAGTGCCTCGTTGTCAGAAAGACCCGGAGAATCGCGGGGTGGCCACAACTCCAGACGGGCGGCGAAGTGCGAGGCGACGCACGGTCTGGATATGTGTGGCTTTGCGGAAAGCTTGATTCACAGCGGACGCCGCCGCGGCCTGGCGATGTCGCTCAATGGCTTTCGTCGGAGTTTTCGACGTCGCGGCCATCCATCGCGGCATGGCTGTCATCGGCACAGCCCGCGAATGCGCAACGCTCCTCGCCCGAGGAGCCCTCGGGGATGAGTTCCACGTTCAGCACCGTCTGCTTGCCCTCGTCCACGCAGTCCTGGACGGACGTGGAGGCGAAGCCGGGCGCGGAGGCGCTCACGCCGTAACAACCTTCTGGCAGCGGCCCCAGACGGTGGGGTGCCTTGTCGTCGAGCCCGGAGGCTTCGATGGGCGTGCCGTCCACGATGGCCTTCGCGTCCGTCAGCTTCCGGTTGCCCCGGACATGGAACTTCACGAAGAAGGTGCCGGCGGTGCGCGGCGAGACGTCCGCAATGTCCACGGACTGGCCTCCCTGCACGGTGAGCGGCACTCGCGCGGCCAGTTCCTCGGTGGCCACGACGAAGAGCTCCGCCGGGCCCGCGGGCACGTCCTCCAGCGTGAAGCGGCCTTGCGTGTCCACTCCGCTGCGCACGCCGGGCGCGCCCACCACGGACACCAGCGCGACGGCGGGGTCGAACTCCGTGAGCCGGCCTCGCACGGTGCCCGCGCGGAAGGGCTCGTTGTCCAGGCTTCCGCACGCGCCCAGGAGGCCGAGCGACGACAGCGTCAGGAACAAGGATTGGAGGCGCATCAGAAGCGGTATCCCACGCCGGCGTTTCCGCCGATGAAGCCCACGGCCTGTCCCTGTCCGTCCACCACCACGTACGTCACCATCCCGTGGCCCTGGGCGGTGAGCTCCAATCGCTCCCCCAGGCGCCACGCCAGTCCGCCCACCACACCGGGGCTGACGGTGAAGTAGCGCTGGCCTCCCGAATAGGCCTCCACGTCGAAAGACCTGCCCAGGTACAGCGCGGCCACACGTGGACCCGCGAACAGCGTCAATCGCTCCCAGCGCCACAGGTATGGCACCGCCGCGCCCAGCGTGAGCGTGGTGTAGCCGAAGGGTACTTCGCTGCCGGGCGCCACCTGGAGCTTCTCGCGCCCGCGTCCCAGCCCCATGTCCACCATCAGGCCCAGGTTCTGGAGCGGCAGGTCCTCCAGCCGCAGCACCACGCCCACCTGGGGCGCGGCGGGCAACAGCTCGCGCCGGCTCCTGCCGTCCGCGAAGGACATCATCCCGCCCACGAGCGACAACGCGCGGCGCGGGATGGCGTCCGACAGCAGTCGCTCCAGCGGCAGGCGCTCGCCCCGGGCCACGTCCACTTCGCGCCGCACGAGCACGGCGTCTCCCTTGGTGAGCTCCACCGTGCGCCGGCCCGGGCCCACCGCGGCGCCTCCTGGCAGTTCCAGGCGCGGCTCGCCGTCCACCTTGAGCAGGAAGCCGTCCAGGCGTGGGTTGTAGGAGAAGAGCTCCGGCTGGCCCGTGCGGTCGATGCGGCCGGCGAGGATGACCGGATCCGCGCCCACCTCCATGATCTCGGCGGACGGCCGCTGGCGGCCCTCCGTGAAGGCGAAGGTGCGGCGGCGCGAATAGTCGTGCGCCTCCGTGGCGGTGACGGCGCCGTCCGCGTTGCGGTCCGCCGCTCCGCCCAGGCCCTCGATGAGGAAGTACGTGTAGATGTCGTTGCGCAGGCCTTCGTCCTCGCGCGCTGTCTCGCCCCAGTCGCTGGCGGCGAACACCATCGAGGCCCGGGACGACTCCTCCAGGGGGCGCGCGTAGAAGCCGGACTTGATGCCCGCGAGCTCCACCTCCAACTCGTGGGGCAGCAGCGACTTGCCGCTGCCGCTGTGGCAGGTGGCCAGCACCAACAGCCGCCGCCGGCTGGGCAGCTGTTCGAACTCCGCCTTCAGCGCGTCCATGGAGAGCGCCGTCTGCGGGATGGCTCGGTAGGACGCGTCTCGTGTGACGAGGTATCGCGTGAGCTCGCCACGACCGTCGCGCGCGAGCGTGCCGTGCGCGGACAGGTACACCATCACCACGTCGTCGGGCCGGGTGGCTTCACGCCGCAGCTGGCGCAACGCCGCGAGGATGGCGTCGCGGGTCGTCTCCTCCGGGCGCGTGAGGACGCGCACCTGGTCGAAGTGGCCTCGCGCGGGATCCTTCAGCGCCGCCGCCAGGTCGCTGGCGTCCTTGGAGGAGAATCGCAGGGCGCGCCACTGCGGATCATCGAAGGACGACACGCCCACGAGCAGCGCGAGCCGCCGGGGCGTGTACGCGCGCGACAGGTCCGCGGCGTCGAGCCGCAGCGGCACGAGCCCGCCCTTGTCTCCGGCCGTGGCGGACGGGCCCGCGCAGGCGCAGAGGAGGACGAGCAGCAGGGAGAACAGGCGCCTCACGGGGCCTGAGTCTGACCGGATTGGACCCGCACGTCGAACCTCACCACGGTTCCCGGGCGTGCATCCGGGCTTCCGTCCGCGGCGAGCGCGGCGAGTGCGTCCTGCTCCGTTGCGGGCTCACCGGGAGCGAAGGCCACCAGCGCCAGCGCCAGCCGGCCCTCGTCCGAATCGAGGCTCACGCCCGCGAGGCCATCAGGCCCCTCCAGGTCGTGCGTTCCCGCCGCCAGGGGGAAGCGGCCAAGCAGCTCTGGCGCCTGCTGCTCCCGCTGCTGGTAGAGCAGCGCGGTGCCGGACTCCGTGGCGTGGTAGCGCAGGAGCAGCACCTCGTCGCTGGTGACGTCCGCGCCTGAGTCCAGCCGGCGCAGGCCTCCGTCGGTACTCCGCGCGACCACGGCCAGCTCCAGGGAGATGCGGCCCGGGCCCTTCACACCGGTCCACTCGGTGGCCTCTTTCGTGGGCCCCTTCACCCGCGGCACCAGCACCACCATCAGCACGGAGGCCGCGATCGCGCCGGCCATCCATCCCAGGTACCGGCCTGGCGGCGGGGCGAAGCGGCGGGCGCGGGCCGGTGTCCGCAGTGGGACGACTTCCGCTTCGGTCTTCCTCTCGGGTGCGAGCGCGAGGAGCAGCGCGTCCGCTTGCCCGTCGAGCGGATCCGCGTGTGTGGCGAGGAACGTCTCACAGACCTCGCAGGGCGAGGCCAGGTGCTCACGGAACCAGGCGACGGCGGCGGGGTCGCGCCCGGCGAGCTCGGCCATCGCGGTGGCATCCAGATGTCTCATCGCTTCATTCCCACCGTCCGGCGAGCACCCGCTGGAGGAGCTCGCGCTTGATGCGCCCGCGAAACCGCTCCAGCCGCATGGTGACCGTGCTCTTGCCCACGCCGAGCTGTTCGGCGATCTCCCGCGCGGAGAGCTGACCCTCGATGTAGAAGAGCTGCACGGTCTTCTTCTCCTCGCCTTCGGGCAGCTCCGCGATGAGCCGCCGCACCACCTCGATGTCCCTCTCCACCTGGAGCGTGGGCGGCAGGGCCGGCACCGTCTCCGGTGTCGGGTCCGCCAGTTCGTCCTCCATCCGCTGGAGCAGGTTGCGGCGCTCCAGCCGCGTGCGCGCCCGGTTGCGCGCGATGGTCAACAACCACGGGGTGAAGGCCCCCGCTGACTTCAGCTGGGGCAACCCCCGGAACGCCCGCACGTAGGACTCCTGTAGGACGTCCTCCGCCTCGTCGGGATCCAATGTGCCGAAACCCGCGACCAGCCGGGCCACCAAGGGGCGGGTGCGACGGTATAGCTCGCTGAAGGCGGACGACTCCCCCCTCGTCGCGCGCCGAACCGCGTCCGTGACATCGTCCGTCTCACCCACCTGCTCGGAAGACCTCCTGGAGGACGAATCGGCCACGGGCCCGGATTCTTCCACCCGCCTTCGCGGCTAGAATAGGGCCTTCACCTTCCCGCGGATGGGGTGGCGCATGCGACGGAAATGGGTGCTGGCGCTGCTGGCCGCGGCGGGAGGGCTCCTGGCGGCCTGTGGCCCCGCGGATGCCCCTCCGGCGGAGGACCCTCCGTTCGAGGCGCAGGACCCGGCCGGGGAGGCGCCCGGCGCGGCGGAGCATGAGCTCACGCCGTGCCTGAGCCAGTGCTACGCGACCTGCGTCGGCAACACGCCCGAGGTCGTCGCGTGCCGGCAGGACTGCCGCGACGCGTGCGCCGGCGGCTGAAGGCCGGCCAGGGTCCGTCAGGTCGCGAGCTTCGCCTTCAGAGTGATGTTCACGCCCCCGAGCGCCTTGGAGACAGGGCAGCCCTTCTTGGTCTCCTCGGCGATCTTCTGGAACTGGGCGTCGTTGGCGCCGGGGATGGTGGCCTCGGTGACGAGGTCGATGGTGGTGATGGCGAAGCCGTCGCCCTGTTTGTCCAGGTGCACGTCCGCGTTCGTCTGGATGCGCGTGGGCTTCAGGCCAGCTTTCTCCAGCCCCACCGACAGGGCCATGGAGAAGCACCCGGAGAGCGCCGCGCCGATGAGCTCCTCCGGGTTGCTGCCCTGCTGTCCCTCGAAGCGGGTGCCGACCGAGAAGAGGACCTCCGCGGCGTGACCGGGCTTCATCGAGCCCTTGCCGTCCTTGAACCCGCCGTTCCACTGCGCACTGCCCTTGCTGATACCCATGGCGTTCTGTCTCCCCATGCGCGGCACCGTGCCGCGTCCGTTTGAGTTCGCGCGGCGGAAGGGTAGGGCGCGCATTGGCGTGTGGCGGTCCTGTTGGCGGACAGGGGCCCGGGGAGTGCCGGGGAGTGGACGCTCGCGAGCGCGAAGGCCTGGGTTCTGGACGGTTGGGGGCCGCGTCAGGGGCTCACGGCGGGCTGCAGGAAGAGCAGGTAGTGGGCCGGCAGGTCGTCGTACTCGGAGACGATGACGTAGCCCGTGGCCTGCGCGGCGGCGACGAGCGGAGGGCGCATGGCCCTCAGGTGCGTCACCGCGATGCGGCCCTGGGGTGTGAGCGCGGGACGCAGCCGGGTGAGGTAGTCCACCCGGTCCCCGAAGAAGTGATCCACCTCCGAGAGGAGGATCAGGTCGTACGCGCCCGCTTCGAGCCCCGGCGCCTCCGGGGCCACCTTCCGCACCTCGATGTTCTTGCGTCCGAGCACCCGCGCACGGAGCCGCTGGATGGCTTCGTCGTTGATGTCGGTGGCGACCACCTGGCCCGTGGGGCCCACCGCCTCCGCGAGCCGCTGCGTGAAGTACCCCAGCCCCGCCCCGACGTCCGCGACCCGCTGTCCCGGAGCGAGCCCCAGGGCGGCCACGAACCGTGCGGGCTGCCGGGAGCGGTCATACGCGGCATCCTCGCCTTCGACGCCGCCCACGCCATGCAGCTCCGTGGGCGGCTCCGGCGCGGCGGCCACCACGGGCGCGGGCGGAGCTTCCGCCTTGCTCTCGGAGCGGCAGGCACCGGCCGTCGTGACCAGGGCGAGACACAGACTCCACAGCGTCAGGAAAGGGAACACCGTCAGCGGACGAAAGAGAGCCATTGCGAGCACCGGGGCAGGAAAGGAACAGCGGGGTCAAAGTCAAATGTGTCGGTTGCGCAGGATATCGCTTTCTGCCGGACTGCGGGGACGCGAGGCATATCTGCCTCCGTCACCTGGAGTCTCCTGCATGCGAAACATGATCCGTGATTTGGTTTTGGCGACCTTCTCCGTGGGCCTCCTCTCCGCCTGTGGCCCGGCAGCGGAGCAGGATGCGTCGCCGTCCGCCGGTGAGGCGGCGCAGGTGGAGCAGGGCATTGGCAAGACGCCCAGCTGTGCCATCGGCGAGTATGTGGCGGATCAGGTCATCTGGTCTTCGACCTGCGCCGCGTGTCGAGAGGTGGGCGGCGACGGCTCCTGGCCGCAGGGCTCCTACGGCCGGAGCGGTACGCTCTACCAGACGTGCTGCGGTGACAACGGCTGCGGCAACTGGCAGAACATCCGGCCGGTCTGCATGGGCTGCTAGGCATTGCCCTTCAGCGCTTCGCGGTCACCTTCCACAGCGTGTTGCTGGCGTCATCCGCGACCAGCAACGCGCCGTCCGGCAGCACCGTGACACCCACCGGCCGGCCGTGCACGCGGGCCTGGGCCGCGTCGGCGATGAATCCCGTGAGGAAGTCCTCCGGCGGACCGGAGGGCTTCCCGTCCTTGAACGGCACGAACACGACCTTGTAGCCAGACAGCTCCGCGCGGTTCCACGAGCCGTGCTGCCCGATGAACGCGCCACCCCGGTACTTCTCCGGGAACGCCTGGGCCTCGTAGAACGCCAGGCCCAGCGACGCGGTGTGGGAGCCCAGTTGCACGTCCGGCACCAGCGTCTTCGCCACCAGGTCCGGCCGCTGTCCCGCCATGCGTGGGTCTTCGTTCGCTCCGAAGTACGCGTAGGGCCAGCCGTAGAACCCGCCGTCCTCCACGTGCGTGAGGTAGTCCGGCACCAGGTCCTCGCCCAGGTCGTCGCGCTCGTTCACCGCCGTCCACAGCGTGCGCGTGCCCGGGGCCCAGCCCATGCCCACGGGGTTGCGCAGGCCGCTCGCGTAGATGCGCTCGCCGGTGCCGTCCGGGTTGATCTCCAGGATGTTGGCGCGGCGCTCCTCCTCCTTCAGGCCGTACTCGGCCACGTTGCTCGCGGAGCCCACGGACACGTAGAGCTTCGAACCGTCCGCGTTCGCCAGCAGGTTGCGCGTCCAGTGGTTGTTGTAGCCGCCCGCCGGCAGCTCCAGGAGCTTCTCACCGGGGGCCTTCAGCGACGTCTCACCGGCCGTGTATGGGTAGCGCCAGACGGCGTCCGTGCCGGCCACGTAGAAGCGGTCGCCCAGCAGCAGCATTCCCAGCGGCTGCTTCACGCCTTCCAGGAACACCTCGCGGACCTCGGGCGTGCCGTCGTGGTCCGCGTCGCGCAGCAGCGTGATGCGGTTGGCGCTGTGGCCCAGGTTCTGCGAGCGCACCTTGCCGGACTCGATGGACTCCTCCTTGTCCTGCTCGCTCTTGAACTCGGAGCTGGCCTCGGCCACCAGCACGTCGCCGTTGGGCAGCACGTAGGTCCAGCGCGGGTTGCGCAGGCCGTCCGCGTAGCGCGTCACCTCGAAGCCTTCCGGGGCCGTGGGGCGCTTGCCTTCCGGCCAGCCGACGACCGTGCTGTACCGCTCCACCTTGAAGCTGGGGTCGGGCGCGGGCAGCGCTTCCGCCTTCGTGGAGGTGTCGGGGGTGGAGCGGTGCGCGCAGTTCGTCAGGAACAGCGCGGCGCCCACGCAGAAGGAGGCTCGGAGGAAGACGGTCATGCCCTTCCTCTAGGGGCCTCCTCGCTGTCCGGCGATGACGGACGGATCCGCCCCTCGCTCGGGTGTTGAGTTGTGGGAGGGGCAGGACGCCCACGGCTCAAGAAGTGAACACGTTCCGCACGTAGCCATCCACCTTCTGCTTGAAGAACCCGTAGCCCTTCGGCGCGTCCTCCGTGGGAATCTCCCCGGTCTCCGCCAGGCTCTTGAAGCTGCGCAGCACCTTCCTCACCTGCATGGTGGGGACGCCGCGCATCCGCTTCGCCAGCGCCTCGCCCAGTGCTCCGCCCGGAGG
Organism: Corallococcus sp. AB018; assembly: GCF_003986945.1. Classification (NCBI taxonomy): domain Bacteria; kingdom Pseudomonadati; phylum Myxococcota; class Myxococcia; order Myxococcales; family Myxococcaceae; genus Corallococcus; species Corallococcus sp. AB018. The sequence continues at coordinate 14,976 of NZ_RAWR01000110.1, forward strand.
CGAGAAGGCCTGGTGCAACGTCACCTCCGTGCCCCCGTTCGGAGCGGGCCGGAAGCGCACCCACCCGCGCGTCTTCACGGGGCTGTCTTCCGTGGACTCCCAGCTGTGGAACTCCGGCGCGCGTTCCTCCACGAGGCGCGAGTCCCAGCTCACCTCGCGTCCCAGCGGCCCGTGGATCCGGAAGTGCCGGCCGTCACCGGCCGTGGGCGTGACCTCCGCGAAGTGCTCCATCAGGCGGCTCAGCGTGGAGGGTTCACGCCACAGGCGGTAGAGCTCCTCCACCGGACGTCCCACCGTGAGCGTGTGCTCCACTTCGATGAGCTGTCCATGCCGCGCTTCCTTGCCTGTCAATGCGCGGCGGGCCTTCCGAGCGACCGAGGCGAGAGCACGCCGCTGGGATTGCAGGCCCCCATAGAGCACGGCGCCGCCGGCCAGGGCCACCACCGTGCCCCCGAGCGAGCGGCGTTTCATCCCCACGGACATCATCGTCCCCGCGACCACCACCGCGGCGGTCAGCTTCCATTGGCCCGAGCGGAGTTCCTCGGTGGCCTGGGAGCGGACTTCCCGCAGGGCTGTCGTTCGTGAGCTCGTCATGGTTCCTCCTGGCCTGACGCGCAGGAGGGTGATGCACGGGCGTCAGGCACTTCCCGCGAAGCTTTGGGGTGGGATGCGCCGAGACAACCGTGCCTGGAGCCGGGACGGGGGAACCAGCGCTCCGGCGGTCCTCAGTGAAGGGGTGAAGCGGCCGGCGTGTGGATGTGCTCGGGGCGGACGCCCAGGCCTATCAGGCGCGCGGGGATGCGGCGCAGCGCGGGGATGCGCTTCACCAGCTGGAGGCTCAGGGGCAGCCGACCGTTGCTGAAGGCGCGCTTCCGGAGCGCCGGGTCCACCACGCGGTTCTGGATGAGCACCTGCGCCCGCTGGGTGAGACGGGTGGGGAACTCGCGGCGCTGCTGGACGCGGCGCAGGTCCTCGGTCGTGACACGGCGGGCGAGCAGGGGGCCCGCGAGCAGGTTGGCGGTGGCCACGGCATCCTGCACCGCCAGGTTGATGCCCACGCCGCCCACGGGCGACATCGCGTGCGCCGCGTCGCCAATGCACAGCAGGCCGGGCTGGTACCAGGTGCGCAGCCGATCCACCCGCACGGTCAGCAGCTTCACGTCGTCCCAGCTTCGGATTTCACCGGCGCGGTCGGCGAGGAACGGCGCCTGCTTCACGAGTTCGGCCCGGAAGGACTCCAGGCCGCGCGCCTGGACGGACTCGATGCCGCCCTTGGGGATGACCCGGCCGCACTGCCACTGGTCGCCCCGGTTGATGAGCAGGAAGAGCGCTCCGCGCTCGAAGTGGCCCAGGGGTAGGCTGGGATCGTCGGGCCTGCGCGACACGCGGAACCAGAGCACGTCCATGGGGGCGCCCAGGTTCTGGACCTCCAGGCCGGACTGCTGACGCAGCGTGGACTTCCGGCCGTCCGCCGCCACCACCAGCGACGCGCGCACCTCCAGCGGGCCTTCCGGCGTCCGTGCGCGGACTCCGACAACCTGGCCATGGTCGCGCACGAGGTCCGTTACCTCCGTGCGGCGGAGGAGCTGGAAGGTTGGGTAAATGGCGGCCTTGCGCGCGATGAAGTCGAGCAGGTCCCACTGCGGCATGAAGGCCAGATAGCGCGCGTGCGTGGGGAGGTGGCGGAAGTCCCCCACGGTGACCTCGTGTTCGCCGACCTGGAAGCGCAGGTCCAGGAGCTTCGAGTGGGGAATGGCGAGCAGTTCGTCCAGCCAGCCCAGCTCGTGCATCAGCTCCAGCGTGGACGGGTGGATCGTGTCGCCCCGGAAGTCGCGGAGGAAGTCCGCATGCTTCTCCAGCACCGTCACCTCCACGCCGGCCCGGGCCAGCAGCAGCCCCAGCATCATTCCCGCCGGCCCTCCGCCCGCGATGCAGCACTGTGTGGTGATCGCCGGGTCGGCCATGGTGGTGCCTCCTCGAGGAAGGGTTCATCCCGCCATGGGGCGATGCACCTGGAGTGGCGGCCGATGCGGCGTGCGGCGTCCGACACTCATCACGCAGTTCACGGCACCCCGCGCCCGCCGATTTCGGGGAAGCGCTCGTAGGCCCGCTTGAGCGCTGCCAGATGGGCGGGGTCGTCCAGGTCGAGGGGCGCTTCGGTGAGCTGCACGATCCACCCGCCCGTCGCCGTGCGCCGCGCCCGTGAGAGCCATTCGGTGTCGCGAGCAGGATCCGGGAACCCGATGGCCCGCGCGGAAGCGTCCGACCAGTAGTTCAGCCACCCGAGGTAATAGGGAATCTCGGGCGAGCGGATGTGCTCGAAGAGCTTCAGGGCGGGCAATCCCCGGCGCGGGGATGGTGGTCCTTCCAGCGTGGGGGCGATCTGATAAGCGATGTCCAGCGCAGCGCCGTCCGGCGTTGCCTGTCCCCAGTATGCGCGTACGCCCTTGGACACAGCTTCAAGCACGTCCGCTGCTGCCGTGACGATGGGCGCATCCAGTGGGAGCTTCGCATGGACCTGGAACTGTGGTTGACCGCCAGCGCTCGCGCTGGCGAATCGCCGCAGCCCGGAAATGGTCACGGGGTAGCTCTCGTCGCCATTGCATAGCAACGGGAGTTTTCCGCGTGTTGCTGCCTCAGCGAGCCAGGCTTCTCGTTGCGGTAACTCAATGGGACGTCCTTCTTTGTCTATTTCCCACTCCAAGCGCAAGCCGGGTAGTGCCAGCTCCACACCACGGACGACAGCGAGCGTCCGGCCGTCATCCCTCACGAGCGCAGGCGCGTAGACGTTCAGTTCGAGGCGTTTTCGTGTGGTCATCGTTTGCATCCCGTGACGGCGATCTGGAGGCTGGAATCCAGTCGGAGCAGTGCTTCTTTGTGGGCGGCACTGCTCACCCCAACGACGAAGCTATATCCACATGCCTCCGCGATTTTCCGATCCTCCTGGAACTCTTCCACCTGCTGTTCGATCACCCGTTCCCGCAGGTAGTCACTGTACGTATCGAATTGATATGTCTTGATCTCCCACAGCACACGCGCGCCGACTTGCAGCGCATCAAAGCGCTTGCCGTTCACGAGTACGTCATTGCCGGGGTATCGGTTGGGCGGGAATTTGTCGGCACATTCGTTGTGCGCGTCGTCCTCGCCTGCGTGAGGCACTGGAACGGGCTCGCAACTCGCGCGGCGTGTCCGGTCCACGGGCACGGGTGGCACCGGGGGCTGCCAGTCCTTCCCCGCAGGCTCCGGCTCCAACTCGGGCTTCCGCTTCGCTACGGCTTCCCGAGGCGCCGCTTTGGGTCCTCGCGAAGCCCCTGCTTCCTCGGGATAGAGGTGGCGGAGTTCATACGCATCCAGTTCCTCCTTGAGGGCGACGGCGACCACCACCACGCCTAAGACGATGACGGCTCCCACGGCGATCTCAGGAGCCGCAAGAATGCAGAATCCGAGTCCGACGGTCGCGGCGTCAGCGGAGGCGACCGTGCATCTTCCCGTGGTGTCGTGGAACTGGACCCGGTCATGGTCGAGCGCCAGATAGCACCGCTCCACCAGCGCGGGCCACGGCTGGGACGCTTCGCGAACGACGCACCGCCCACCGTCCCTCCAGGGCAGCGCCGCCGCTCGCTGGAGGTTGGCACTCCGTCGGCCGCGGGCTGCGGGTTCTTTCGTGATGGGCTCTGTCGCAGCGCAGGCCGAAATGAAGAGCAGGATTGAGATGCACGCGCGCAAACGCATGGCAACGGCCTTTTCTCGAAGGCAAGGAACTGTGGGGCAGGGAATGGCCCGGTCTGGAGTATGGCAGCCTGCGCGTTGGAGTGGAGTCGCGTCCGGTGGACACGGCAATCCCTGCCGCGCCCGGGTCGGATGAACCGGGCGCGCTCCACGCAGTTCACGGCACCCCGCGCCCGCCGATTTCGGGGAAGCGCTCGTAGGCCCGTTTGAGCGCTTCGAGATGGGCGGGGTCGTCCAGGTCGAGGGGCGCTTCGGTGAGTTGCACGATCCACCCGCCTGTCGCCGTGCGCCGCGCCCGTGAGAGCCATTCGGTGTCGCGAGCAGGATCCGGGAACCCGATGGCCCGCGCGGAAGCGTCCGACCAGTAGTTCAGCCACCCGAGGTAATAGGGAATCTCGGGCGAGCGAATGTGCTCGAAGAGCTTCAGGGCGGGCAACCCCCGGCGTGGAGACGGTGGTCCTTCCAGCGTGGGGGCTGTCTGATACGCGATGTCCACCGCAGCTTCGTCTGGCGTTGCTTGTCCCCAGAATGCGTTTGCACTCTCCGCCAAGGCTTCAAGCACATTCGCCGCTGCCGAGAGGACGGCCGCGTCCAGGGGCAGCTTCGCATGGAGCTGGAATTGCGGCTCGCCGCGAGGGCTTGCAGATACGGATCGATTGTGCCCGGAAACCATCACGGGATAACGCTCGTCACCGTTACATATAAAAGGGAACTCGCCACGCGCTGCCTCCTGGGCCAACCACGCATCGCGCTGTGGCACGACAGCAAGCTGTCGCTTCTCCGTCACTCTCCAGTCCATGCGCAATCCGGGCAACGCGCGTTCCAGGCCGTGGACTGCCGCGAGCGTGCGGTTGTCGTCGCCCACAAGCGCAGGCGCATAGATGTTGAGAAGGAGGGGGCCTTGAGCGGTCATCTTTCGCACCCCGTGACAACGACCTTGAAGGTGGAGTCCTGCTTGAGCAGTGCGAGCTTGTGCGCTTCAGTGCTCACGCCAACGAAGAATTCATATCCACAGGCCAGTGCAATGTCGCGCTCCTTCGTTAGTTGTTTGAGTTCATCTTCAATCTCTTGAACCTGAATGAAGATGTTGTATGAATCAAACTGGTGGGTCTTGATTTCCCAGAGCACCCACGCGCCGACTTGTAGCGCATCGAAGCGCACCCCGCCCACGCTCACGTCCATTCCGGGATAACGGTTCGGTGGGAACCTGTCGGCGCACTCGTTGTGTGGCCCATCCTTGGATGCGCGCGGCACTGGAACCGGCTCGCAGCTGGCGCGCCGCGTCCGGTCCACGGGCACAGGTGGCACCGGGGGCTGTCTGCCTTGGCCAGCTGGCTCCGGTTCCAACTTGGGCTCCGGCTTCGCTACAGCATCTCGGGACGCGACCCTCGTTCCTCGTGAGGCCCCTGCTTCCTCGGGATAGAGGTGGCGTAGCTCATACGCATCAAACTCCTCCTTGATGGCGACGCCGACCACCACCACGCCCAGGACGATCACGGCTCCCACGGCAATCTCAGGAGCCGCCAGCACACAGACCCCGAGTCCCAGGGTCGCGGCGTCAGCGGAGGCGACCGTGCATCTTCCCGTGGTGTCGTGGAACTCGACCCGGCCCTGGTCGAGCGCCGGATAGCACCGCTCCACCAGCACGGGCCAAGGCTGGGACGCTTCGCGAACGACGCACCGCCCACCGTCCCTCCAGGGCAGCGCCGCCGCTCGCTGGAGGTTGGCACTCCGTCGGCCGCGGGCCGCGGGCTCCTTCGTGATGGGCTCCGTCGCGGCACAGCCCGAAATGAACAGCAGAATTGCGATGCACGCGCGCAAACGCATGGCCACGGTCAACGCCCCACGAAGTCCAGCAGCACAGCGTAGTGCGTGGCGGCCGCGGCGACGACCATGACGTGGAACACTTCGTGGTAGCCGAAGACGTGGGGGATGGGATCCGGCCAACGGCGCGCGTACACCACCGCGCCCACGGCGTAGAGCATGGCCCCGAAGAAGAGCCATCCCACGCGGCCCTGGCCCATCACCCCGGGCAGGTTCCAGAACACCGGGGCCGCCACGCAGCCCAGCGCCACGTAGAGCCCCGAGCGCAGGCCTCGCGACGCGGAGATTCCCGCGAGCGTCAGCGTGGCTCCCGTCAGCGCCGCGCCCCACATCACCCAGAGCAGCCGCTGGCTCAGGCCCCCCATGGGGTCCAACGTCGCCAGCGGCGTGAAGCTCCCCGCGATGAGGATGAAGATGGCCGCGTGGTCGAACCGGCGGATCCGCTGGTACGTCGCCGCGCTCCAGGTGGGCCAGTGGTAGCCCCCACTCACTCCGAACATCAGCACCATGCTGCCGCCAAACACCAGGTTCGCCGCGTACTGCACGCCGTGCACCGGCAGCTGCGTCATCCTCACGCAGCCCACCAGCGCCGCCACGAACGCGATGACGTGGGACAGGCCGCGCAACCGGGGCTTCAGGCTCTCTTCCATGGCGGTGCTCGTACTTCCCGCACGTCATGGCTTCGTCAGCGCCCGCGCGCCTTTTCGCCCAGGGCGTCGCGTTCTCCACGCATCGCCCCGGACGAGTGTCGCCAGGACGTCAGCGCGCGGCCCTGGACGGAGCCCGGCACGCGGCGTGGCCCAGGATGACGTCCCCGTCGACGGTGCTCGTCGGCGTGGGCGTCCAGCCGGCGCGCAGCCTCGCGTCCAGCAACTCATCGGCGGTAGGGCAGCGGTCCCACACGGAGACCGAGGTCACTCCGCCCAGTCAGGTGGTGTCGAAGACGAGGTAGCGCTCCTCTTCCCAGGGCAGCACCACGTCGTGGGTGAACTCGTCCTGGACCACCACCGCCGCCACGTCGCGCGGCGGGTGGCTCGCGAAGCCCCAGCGGACCACGTCCTGGAGCAGCGTGAGCGGCGCGAGCTGCCGCTCCAGGGCGGCGCGCCGCTCGGGGGACAGCCCGGAGTGGTCGGTCAGGGGCACCATGGCCCGGAGTGTAGCCGGGCCGGGCCCGGGCTTCACGCCGCCGCGGGCTTCTGCTGGTCGTCCAACGTGCCGGAGCGGAGCGCCTTGCTCGCGGCCCCCGACATGACCTCCGCCAGCGTCTGCACGGAGTGCGTGACGGTGCGCGTCTCCTCCACGGCCTGGAGCGTGCGCTGCATCTGGCCGGACAGCTCCTGGATGGCCTGGGCAATCTGATGCGTGCCCGAGTCCTGCTGCGCCACGGCCTGGGTGATCTGCCTCACGCTGCCGGTGGTGTCGCCGATGATGCTCGTCAGCTTCTGCAGCTGCGCGCCGGAGCCGCGGACGGCGTCCAGGCTCACCTGCACGCGCGCCTCGCCCTGTTCGCTCATCTGCGCGGCCTCGCGCATGCTCATGCTCACGCCGTCGAGCACGTCGCGGATGCGCTCGGTGGCGCGGATGGACTGGTCCGCCAGCCGGCGCATCTCCTTGGCCACCACGCCAAAGCCCTTGCCGCTGTCGCCGTTGCGCACCGCCTCGATGGCCGCGTTGATGGCCAGCATGTTGGACTGGTCCGCCAGCGTCTTCACGTCGTCGACGATGCTGGACACCTCGCGGGTGCGCTCGTCGAGCGCGAGGATGCGCGAGGCCATCCCCGACACCTCCGTGCGGATGGCGGCCAGGTCCGTCAGCGTGCGCTCCAGGGCGGCGCCACCCTCGCGCCCCACCGCCTCCGCGCTCTCCGCGGACGCCGCGAGCACCCGCGCCTTGTCCGCCGTCAGGTGCGAGCCCTGGCGGATCTCCTCCACCGTCTGCTCCAGCTCGCGCAGCGCGGCGGCCTGGCGGCTGATGCCCACGGTCTGCTCCTCGCTGGAGGTGTGCAGCTGCTGTACGACGGCGGCGAGCTCGTCCGCGCCGCGGCCCATGCCCTCGGCCAGCAGGCGCACGTCCTTGCGGCGCGCGTCCAACTGGTGCGTGTACTCCGCCAGCGAGCGCACCACCTCCGCGGAGCGCCGCGCCACGATGGCCACGAGCGACAGCGTGAGCGCGAAGAACCCCCAGTGCACCTGACTGTCGGTGGCCTCCATCAGGCCCAGCATCGGCAGGGTGCTGAGCAGGAGCACGAAGGTGAGGACCCCCAGGCCCGCGACGAAGATGCGCGCGTCCTTGTTCCCCTTGAGGGCCTCGACCACCGCGACCCCCACGCACACCAGCAGTCCGGGCAGCGAGTAGAGGATGAAGGCGGACAGCAGCCGCCATGCGGAGCCCAGGTCCATCACCACGATGATCGCCTGGAGGATGGCCGGCACGGTGACGACCGCCGCGCCCCGGCGGAACCAGCGCAGCTTGTCCGTGCCCACCGTATCGGAGATGAACCACGCCAGGGCGGGCAGGATGGCGTACGAGCCCAGCAGCGTGAGGACGCTGCCGGTGGCCGCCTTGCCCCAGAGCGCCGGGAACAGGCCGCTGGAGCCCAGCAGCAGCGCGCCCGAGCCCGCGGAGAACACGGTCAGCGCGGCGAGCATCCGCCCCTGGCGGCGCAGGAGGGCGGCGAACAGCGACACCGCGCCAATGCCCACCAGCAGCGTCCCCATGACGAAGGGCGCCAGTCCCAGGCGCGTCACCTCCGCGAGCAGCTCCTGGCGCGAGCCCACCTTCGCGTCGCGCGTGACTCCGATGGCGGGCCCATGCGCCTGGATGCGCAGGAGCACGCGATGGCCCATGGACGCGGGCGGCACGGGCACCAGGTGCCAGACCATGTTCTCCATGATCTCCTGGCCGTTGGGGGCCAGCGTCCCGCTGGTGTGGACGCGCTGGCCGTCGGCGTAGACCTCGAAGGCGTTGGCCACGTTGCCCAGGAAGAGGGCGGGCTCCAGCCACGGGCCCTGGGGCACGGGGATGCTCAGCCAGAGGAAGGTGTTCGTCCCGCGGCCCGGCGGTTCCTGGAGCGCGGTCATGGCCTGCCAGCCCGCCGCGTCCTCCGGCTCCGTCGCCCACGTGGGGACGCCGTCAGGCCCCAGCGGCGAGTCTCCCCATCGATAGCGCCACCCGTCGAGCGCGGGCTGGGCGGCCGTTGTCCCAGCGGCCTCCGCCCGGGCGGCCGGCGCGAACGCGAGGAGCATCAGCAGCACGGCCCCCACGCCCGCGAGCCGCGAGAAGAGGGCCTTCCGGGAGCCGCGGAAGGGAGTGAGCCGGAGCTGTAAGTCGAGAGCGAAGACACGGGAGCGACGCATTCGAGACACATGCTCCAGCGCGAGGGGGTCAAAAGTAAAATGGGTCCCTCATGCCTCCCCGCCGTGCCTCCGGCCGCTGCGTTTCACTCGCTGTTCACAAAACAGACGGAGCGGACCGGATAGAATCGTAAAACATGAAATTGTTCTCAGGATCGGCGTGACCCCCGGTCCTGTCTCGGAACCCTACCCCGGGGGTCCGCTGCTCCTCTGGGGAGCCCTGGCTTCCGGGCGTGGAGGGCCCGCGTGTCCCGAAGGGGGACGGGCTTGCGAGGGCCCGGCATGGCGCCGCCTGCGACGGTGCGAGGACGGACTCCTGGTCCGCCTGTACCCAGGTCCCATGCGTGGCTTCAGCACAGGGAAGCGTGATGCTCGCGGGGCGTGAACCACCTGGCCGCGGCTCGGGTGAGCTCCTCGGGACTTGGGGTCGTATCGCTCGCCCAGGCCACGAACCCATCCGGACGTACGAGCGCCGCGCTCAGTCCCAGGCGATTCCTGGCGTCGCTGGCCACGTACCGGACCTGGTCGCCCCAGAGGCCATCCAGTGCTTGCAGCGACGCGTGCTGGCCGAAGTCCAACAGCAAACCGGTTCCATCCCGGAGCCGTGTACCGAGCCGCTCTCCGTCCTCCCACTCGAAGTCCGGGCAGCTGCGGCCCACCAACGGGTGTTCTCCGCCGAGGTCGTAGCGGAGGGACACGCCCCAGAGGCGTTCAGCGAAGGAGGTCGCGCCGTCGCGCGTGTCGAGCACGTCGCGGAGGATGGCTTCGAGCGCGCGGGAGTGGGGGCTGGGGCGCATCAGCGCGACCTGGGCCCGCGTCCAATCGAGGATGCGCGCCCCCACGGGATGCCGCTCCTGGGTGTAGCTGTCGAGCAGGCCATCGGGGGCGTCGCCTCGAAGGGTCGCGGCGAGCTTCCACTCGAGGTTCATGGCGTCCCCGAGTCCGAGGTTCAGGCCCTGCCCGCCCAGGGGTGAATGAATGTGCGCGGAGTCACCCGCCAGCAGCACCCGTCCCTTGCGGTAGGTCGTGGCCTGCTGTGAGCGGTCGGTCCAGGTCGAGGCGAGGTGCAACGCCTGGAGGGTCACGTCCGTGCAGGACACGCGCCGCAAGACGGCTTGCACGTGCTCGAGGGTGAGCGCTTGGGTGCGATGGGCGGCGCCGCCGTCGAAGTCGGTCATCGCGATCACCCCGGGCTGCCACTGGGTGTACATCCCGGTCGGCGTGTAATGACGGCCCAGGCGGAGCTTCTCCGGATCGGCGACTTCGGCCTGGACCGAATAGCCCGTGAGCTCAGGCCCGGTCCCCACGAAATCGAAGCCCCCTTGCTTGCGGACGGTGCTGCGGCCGCCATCGCACCCCACCAGCCAACGCGCGCGAAAGCGTTGCCCACCGGCATGGACCATCACTTCCTCGTCCGAAGCCTCGAAGCCTTCGACACCCTGGCCGCGCCGGAGCTCCACGCCCAGGGCGTGTGCGTGAGCAGCGAGGGCGCGCTCGAGATGCTCCGTTTCGCTTCCCAGTTGCATATCGGCCGGGCCGGGGAGCCGGTACGTCCAGCGCGTCGAATCGACGTTGCTGTATTCGAACGGGATGCCCGCGAAGTGGCCGGCTGGCCCGCGGAGCTGTGAGTTGGATGCCATGGAGCCGGGGCTCGGTTGGCCACGGGCACCCGCGCCGGCACGAGGGTTCGACGCGATGGCTTCCAGCAGTCCGCGCCGGTGGAACGCTTCGATGCTGGGGCCCCAGAGTCCTCGCCTTCCAAACGGGAGTCGCTTCAGGGGGGAGTGCGGATCCTCCGCTTGTTCAAGCACCAGCACGGTGCGCTTCGCGAGCCGCAGCTCACAGGCCAGGAACAGGCCGACCGGGCCGGCCCCCGCGATGATCACGTCGTAGACCAAGGTGTCTTCCTGGCTCGGGTGTTGCGTCCTCATCCACGCTAACGCAGTCATTCCGGCACGGTCGCTCCAGGGGCGCGACGCCTGCCTGGTCCTCCCGGGAAGGTGGGGCGAATTGCCCCAGCTGGGGCCTTTCGGGCGGAGGACTGCCCCCGCGTCTTCTCCTCCTGAGGCATGGCACGCCGGATGCTGCGTCCTCCTGGCATGTCGAAGGTCCAGAGAGTCCTCACCACCGCGCTGCCATTGCTGCTGCTGTGCGTGGCGGCGTACGTGCTGCACCGCGAGCTGTCGCACTACCGCCGCGAGGATGTGAGCGCGGGGCTCGCGGCCGTGACGGCGAGTCGCATCCTCCTGGCCCTGGCCGTGACGGTCGTGAACTACGCGGCGCTCACGCTGTACGACGTGCTGGCGTTGGGGCACGCGGGGCACCGGATTCCCTATTCGCGCGTGGGGTTCACGTCCTTCGTGGGCTACGCCTTCGGGCACAACCTGGGCGCGTCGTTCCTGAGCGGCGGCTCGGTGCGCTACCGGCTGTACTCCGCGTGGGGGCTCACCGCGCTGGACGTCGCGCGGGTGTCCGCGTTCAACGCGCTCACGTTCTGGCTGGGCCTGGCCGCCGTCACCGGCGCGTCGTTGCTCCTGGAGGGCGGGGGAGGGGTGCTGTCCCTGTCCACGCCCGTGGCGCACGGAGTGGGGGCCGCGCTGGGGTTGCTGCTCGTGGGCTATTTCGTGGCGTGCGCCACCGTGCGCAAGCCGCTGCGGATTCGCGGCCTGGAGTGGACGTTGCCCACGCCCGCGCGGGCACTGGCCCAACTGGTGGTGTCGTGCGGGGACTGGGCGCTGGCGGCGGCGGTGTTGTGGGTGCTGCTGCCCCCGGACAGCGTGTCGCTGCCGTCGCTCACGGCGCTGTTCGCGCTGGCGCAGCTGGCGGGCATCGCCAGCCAGGTGCCCGCGGGCCTGGGTGTCTTCGAGACGGTGATGCTCTCCGCGCTCACGCCCCGCGTGCCCGCGCCGCAGGTCGTGGGCGTGCTGCTCGTGTACCGGCTCGTCTACTACCTGCTGCCCTTCACGGTGGCGGCGCTGCTGCTCGCGGGGCATGAGTTGCTCCAGCGTCGTCACCACCTCACGCGGCTGGCGAAGGTGGTGCACAGCTCGTTCGCGCCGGTGGTGCCGTGGGCCGCGTCGGCGGTGGCGTTCGTGGCGGGCACGGTGCTGCTCTTCTCCGGCGCGACGCCGCCCGTCGCCGAGCGGCTGGCGCTGCTCCGCCGGCTGGTGCCGCTGCCGCTCCTGGAGGTGTCGCATCTGCTGGGCAGTCTGGTGGGCGTGTCGCTGCTCCTGCTCGCTCGCGGGCTCCAGCGGCGCCTGGACGCGGCCTATGTGCTGACGCAGGTGCTGCTGGTGGCGGGCGCGGTGTTCTCCGTGGTGAAGGGCGTGGACTACGAGGAGGCCACGCTGCTGCTCGTCCTGGCCGCTGCGCTGGCTCCGTTCCATCAGCAGTTCTACCGGCACACGTCTCTGTTCGCGGAGGCCTTCAGCCCCGGGTGGCTCTTGGCCACGGTGGCGGTGGTGGGCGCGTCGGTGTGGCTCGGTTTCTTCTCCTACCGGCACGTCGAGTATCGCAATGACCTCTGGTGGCACTTCGCCTTCTCAGGCAACGCGCCGCGCTTCCTGCGCGCCAGCGTGGGCGTGCTGGGGGCGACCATCGTGGCGGGGCTGGCCGCGCTCCTGCGACCGGCGTCGCCGCGCACGCATCCGCCGACGGTGGAGGAGCTGCAACGGGTGCGTCCCCTGGTGGCGAGCGCCCCGGAGTCCATGGCCTCGCTGGCGCTGGTGGGGGACAAGTCCCTGCTGCTCAACGACGCGGGCACCGCGTTCCTCATGTACGGCGTGTCGGGGCGCGCGTGGGTGTCCATGGGCGACCCGGTGGGGCCGCCGGACGCGGCGACGGAGCTGGCGTGGCGCTTCCTCGAAATGGCGGACCGGCACCACGGCTGGGCGTGCTTCTACCAGGTGGGGCCGGGCGCGCTGCCGCGTTACCTGGACCTGGGGCTCACGCTGCTCAAGTTGGGCGAGGAGGCCACCGTGCCGCTCCAGGACTTCAACCTGGAGGGGCCGGAGCGCCGGGGCCTGCGCCATGGCATGCACCGCATGGCGCGCGAGGGCTGGACCTTCGAGGTGCAACCGCGCGAGGCCGTGCCGGAGCTGATGCCCCAGCTGCGGGCCATCTCCGACGCGTGGCTCGCAGAGAAGCACACGCGTGAGAAGGGCTTCAGCCTGGGCTGTTTCTCACCGCGCTACCTGGAGCAGGGGCCGGTGGCGCTGGTACGCCGGAGCGGCGTGCTCATGGGCTTCGCCAACGTGTGGGCTCCGGACACGAAGGAGGAGCTGAGCGTGGACCTCATGCGCTACCAGCCGGGCAGTCCCCATGGGGCCATGGACTTCCTCTTCACGTCGCTGATGCTGTGGGGCCGGGGGCAGGGCTTCCTGCGCTTCAACCTGGGCATGGCGCCCTTCAGCGGCTTCGAGGCGCGCGCGCTCGCGCCCATGTGGAACCGGCTGGGCGCGCTCCTGTTCCGGCACGGCGAGCACTTCTACAACTTCCAGGGGCTGCGCCAGTACAAGGAGAAGTTCCGTCCGGACTGGGCGCCGCGCTACCTGGCTTCGCCGGGCGGGCTCGCGCTGCCGGGCGTGCTCGCGGGCGTGGCCTCGCTGGTGTCGCGCGGGCTGGGCGGGGCGGTGGCGAGATGAGGACGCGCGCGAAGTGGTTCCTGGTGGGGGCCGTGCTCGTGCTGGCGCTGGCGCTCATCCCGTGGTCGCGCACGTGCGCGGCGCCCTCCGTCGCTCCGGCCCCGGTGGCGGTCCCCGCGCCCCAGCCTCCCGTCGCGCCGCGCGTGGAGACGCGGCACATCGGGGGCCGCTTTGGCCATGTCACGGTGGTGACGCCCCCGGGGAGGCCCGGGACGGTGGTGCTCCTGCTGGCGGATGGGCCCGCGGAAAAGGGCAGGGCGCTGGAGCTGTCCACGGCGCTGGCCTCGCACGGCGCGCTGGTGCTCGGGGTGGACGCCGGGGCCTACCTGCGCGCTTTGGAGAAGGGCACCCGGTGCGCGTATCCGGCGGGCGACCTGGAGGTCCTGAGCCAGGGCTACCAGCGGCACGCGGAGCTGCCCGAGTACCTGCACCCCGTCCTCGTGGGGGACGGCACGGGCGCGGCGCTGGCCTACGCGGCGCTGGCCCAGGCTCCTCCGGGCACGTTCCGGGGCGCGGTGAGCGTGGACTTCACGCCGGAGGTGACGACCTCCGTGGCCTTCTGTCCGGGCGCGGAGCTCGTGCGCTCACGCGCGGACAAAGACAGGCGCGAGCGGCTGGCCCCGGCGCGTGCGCTGTATCAACCGTGGGTGCTGCTCGGCGCGGAGCATGATCCGGTCCATCCGGTGAAGGCCGCGCACGACTTCACCCGCTCGCTGACGACGGCCCGCGTGCTGACGGTGCCGGGGCCGGGATTGGCCCGCATGCCGGTGGACGCATGGCAGGGGGCGCTGCTGGCCGCGCATGATGCCGCCGCCGCGCCGCTCCCATCGGAAGCGCTGACGCCGGTCTCCACGCCAGCGGCGCCTCCAGACGCGGGCACCCAGGGGCTCTCCGGGGATACATCGGTGGAGGGCCTGCCGCTGGTGGAGGTCCCCGCGACGTCGGATGTCCCGGGCGACACGCTGGCACTCTTCGTTACCGGCGATGGCGGCTGGGCCAGCCTGGACCAGACGGTCTCCGAGTCGCTCGCCGCGCAGGGCATCCCCGTCGTGGGCTTCAACTCGCTGCGCTACTTCTGGAAGCGCCGCACGCCGGAGCAGACCTCCGCGGACGTGGCCCGAGCGCTGCGCCACTACCTGTCCGCGTGGGGCAAGCAGCGCGTGGTGTTGCTGGGCTACTCGCGCGGCGCGGACGTGGTGCCGGCCATCACCGCGCGCCTGCCGGAGGATTTGCGCGAGCGCGTGCGGATGGCCGTGCTGCTCGCGCCCGGCAAGGAGGCGGAGTTCGAGGTGCACGTCACGGACATCTTCGGCGGCAAGGGCCGGCCCACGGCCGCGGTGCTCCCGGACGTGCAGGCCCTGAAGGGGACGCCCGTGCTCTGCGTCTACGGTGATGAGGAGCTGTCCGACAGCCTCTGCCCCATGCTGTCCGGCGTGCCCGGCGCGCGCGCGGTACTGCTCAAGGGTGGACATCACTTCGACGGGGACTACGCAGCCATCACCCGGGCCGTCCTGCGGGAACTCGGTATGGCATTGCCCTGATGCTCCGGAGTCTGGGGGCTCGTCGGCTGGCGGACGGGTGATTGCCTTTGAGGCCCAATGCATTGACTCGCATGGGCGAAACCTCTACTTCGCACCGGCCCGGCCCTGGCGCCGGGTCTCGTGGGGGGTTCCAAAAATGGTCCAGCAGTCGGCTCCCGTCGTCAGCACGGTCGAAGGACAGCTCCAAGGCGTCGTCGAGGAAGGGGTGTATGCCTTCAAGGGAATTCCCTACGCCCAGCCTCCCGTGGGCGCGCTGCGGTGGCGTCCTCCCGCCCCGGTCGTGCCCTGGAAGAACATCCGGCAGGCGTCCACGTTCGGCAAGTCCTCGCTCCAGTCTCGCGAAGGCTGCATCGCGGGCGGCGGCGGTGACCCGTATCCGATGGGTGAGGATTGTCTTTATCTCAATGTCTGGACGCCTCGCGTGGACCCCCAGGCGAAGCTGCCCGTCATCGTGTGGATCCACGGCGGCGCGTATGTGCTTGGCGCGAGCGGCCTGCCCCCGTACGACGGCGTGCCCATGGCGTCCCGTGACGCCATCCTCGTCACGATCAACTACCGCCTGGGCCACCTGGGCTTCCTGGCCCATCCGGCGCTCCAGAAGGAGCCGGGCGGCGGCGCGGCCAACTTCGGCCTGTTGGATCAGGTCGCCGCGCTCCAGTGGGTGAACCGCAACATCGCGAAGTTCGGCGGGGACGCGGGCAACGTCACCCTCATGGGCCAATCCGCGGGCGCCAAGAGCGTGCTGGCCCTCTTCTGCATGGATGCCGCGAAGCCCCTGTTCCACCGGGGTGTGGCGATGAGCGTGTACGGCCTGGACGAGATGCCGTTGGCGCAGGCGCAGCTCAAGGGCGAGGCGTTGATCCGCGGCATGGGCGTGGCGGACGGGGCCGCGACGCCGGAGCGCATGCGCCAGCTGCCCGCGGAGTCCTTCTGGCAGCAGCCGCCAGAGCACTCGCTGGCGCCGGTGGCCGTGTGCGGCGACACGGTGCTGCCCCAGTCCATCCTGTCCACCTTCAAGGCGCAGCAGCAGGCGCGCGTGCCGCTCATCCTGGGCAGCACCAGCGATGACGTGAGCGTGATGGAGGCCATGGGCCGCGACCCCATGGAGATCCTCCAGGCCCTCCGGGACAACAACGTCCCCATCGGCCTGCTCTACCCGGGCGTGTCACCGGACGAGGAGCTGGCGCGGCAGGTGTGCCGGGACATCGTCTTCACGCTGATTCCGCGGCAGGTCGCGGACCTGCACCTCAAGGTCTCCGACGCGTGGCGCTTCTACTTCGAGTACACGGCCACCGAGCTGCGCCCGGAGTTCCCCGACGGCGTCCCGCACGGCTCGGACGTCCCGTACTTCCTGGACACGGTGGCCCGCTGCCCGCCCACCCAGGACGTGCTCTCGGACGAGGACCGCGCGTACTCGCGCCAGGTGAGCAACTGGATGCTCCAGTTCGCCCGCACCGGAGCGCCCGCGTCCGCGACCGAGTGGCCGAAGCACCAGCCGGGTGAGGACCGCACCCTGCGCATGCAGCAGCCGCCGAAGGTGGAGCACAACTTCATGCAGCTGCGCCTCAACGCCTTCCTGCTCGCGAGCGCCATCATCAACAGCGCGGACAGCCGCTCGGGCGGGAAGCACGACACCCGCGGCAACGTCCGCCACACGGGGGCCTCGCCCCAGAAGAAGAACCGGCCCGAAGGCACGACGTAGCCCCTGAAAAGAGAAGGGCCCGGGCGCGAGTGCTCGCGGCCGGGCCCTTGCTGCTTTTCGCGCGGACTTCTAGCTGCTGAAGAGCACCAGCACGAAGGTGCTCGACTGGGGCAGCTGGAACACGGTGCCCTGGCGCAGCGAGCCCTTGAAGAAGGGCGCCGCGTCGTAGGCGGTGGCGCCCTTCAGGGCCTCCTTCGTGGCCTCCGGCAGCCACCCACCGTCATCCACCTTCACCGTCAGCCGCGTGGGCTTCAGCGCGGCCTGGAGCGCCTGGGCCTCCGCCGCCGGGTACTCCAGCACCGCGAGGAACTGCGTGTCCGTGGGGCCCAGCCCGCCCTGGATGCCGCGCGGAGACTGGCGCCACTGCACCGCCTGGGGGCGGCGCGGCAGCGTCACCACCTTCTCCAGCGTCTCCAGGTCCGTTCCCGTCTTCGCCGCAGGCGCGGCCGTCTCTGTCGTCATGGATGCATTCCCCCCTGAGGGCTTGTCGCAGGCCAGCGAAACACACCCCGCGAGCAGGGTGGTAGCCAGCGTGCGCCTAACGGCCACCGATGGGACGCGACGTCGCATTCTCGGGGCTCCCCTGGTCCCACGTCACGTGCCGCTGGAGCGTGCCGTAGTTGGTGTACTGGTGCCCCAGGCCCGTCTGCTCCAGCCGGCCGTTGGCCGCGTCCGGCGTGCCGGTGTTGATGTCCTGCTGGCCCGGGTTGAAGTTGTAGCGGTCCTCCGCGTGGAGCGTCATGTCCATCTCGAAGCGGGGCTTCCCGCCCGGCGTCTCCGGCGGGTAGACCGTCACGGTGGCGCTGTTCCAGACGTTGTGGCCGCCAATCGCCTTCTGCCAGTTCTCCGTCTCCGGGTAGGGGAACTGCTCGCTGGAGCCCACGCCAATCTGCGAGCCGGTAATCTGGAACGTCACCGGCTTGCCCGCGAGCGACGGGTCCTGGGCGATCATCTGGTTGTAGGTCGCCTCCGCCGCCTGCTGCGTGTCGCGCGTGGAGTTGGTGAGCACCGCCTGTCCGGCGGGGTCCGTCCGGACGAAGCGCTCGTAGTCGAAGTGCCGGTCCGCCCCGTTGCCGTGCAGGAAGTGGTCGTACGTGTCCAGGCCGTCCGGGATGTCGTTGTGCGGCACGCCCGGAACGCCCTGGAGGGCGCGTGCTCCGCGGAGCTTGACCTCCCACTCGGCCCGCGCGGCGTAGTCACTCAGCCCCGGGCTCTCCGTGGGGATGGGGTTCGGGTCGTTGGGGTCGTTGGGGTTCTGCAGGAAGCCGTTGTCGTGGTGGATGTCCGGACGCCGGGGAGGACCCACCTGGTAGTCCGCCACCGTGTTCCCGTTCGTCTGCACCGCCGTGCCGGACGTCCCCACCTGGGTGGGCGTGGCCGTGGGCGTGGGAGCTCCCAGCGCG